>CBFGJG010000013.1:0-41777 GCA_965649055.1 Caldifarciminota bacterium | reverse complement strand
CCTTTGCTTCTATTACAGATTCTTCGCTTAACACAAGTGGGCGGAAACTTAAAGTGTGTGGGCTTATCGGAGTAAGAACAATCGAATTCATATCTGGTTTCACAATAGGGCCACCACAGGCGAGTGAATAAGCAGTTGAACCTGTAGGTGTAGAAAATATCAATCCATCACAGGAAACATCTGTTAAATATTCTCCATCAATAACAATAGATATTGTTACCATCCTAATATATTTTGAAGTTAGTGCAATTTCATTTAAGGCAGTAAAACTTTTCCCATTGAAATCTGCTTTTACTGTCATCCTCTCTTCTATCTTATATTCTTTTCTCTTAATTTTTTCAAGGGCAGAATCAACTTCGTCAATTGTAATCTCTGTCAAATAACCAAGACTTCCTGCATTTATACCAACTATTGGAATATTTTTATCTCTAATTTCTGATGCTGTTCTCAACATTGTTCCATCACCACCTATTGCAAAGACAAAATCACCATCAGGAACAAATTCATTATACTCAAATTTATTTTCTTCACACCAATTTTTTATCTTTTCCACTATACAATATGACTTTTCCTTCGTCCTGTTAAAATATACAGAAATCCTCATATAAACTCACATTTAATAAATCTTTTTATTCCTCTAAAGTCATCTAAAAATTCATATTTTAATCTTTTATTTTCAATTTCTATATTTATATTATCTGTTTCTACTATCATAAAACCATCTTTTTTAATATATCCTGTTCCTTTCTCTATTATTTCCCTTACATAATAATTCCCATCTTCTTTTCCGTCAAGAGATATTATAGGTTCTTTTTTCACATTCAAAGGAAGATCTTTTATTCTTTCGCTTGGTATATAAGGTGGATTTGAGACTATTCCATCAAAAACTTTTCTCTTGAATGGTTCAAGCAGATTTCCTTTTATTAAAAAAACCCTGTTTTCAAGTTTATATCTTTTAACATTCTTCCTTGCAACATTAATCGCTTCTTCAGAAATATCAGAAGCTATAATAAAAGCATCTTTTTTAAACATTGCTATTGCTATAGCAATAGCACCTGAACCTGTGCACAAATCAAGTAAGAACGGTGATTTTATATGATTTATCCTCTTAATTGTATACTCAACAAGATTCTCAGTCTCAGGCCTGGGAATAAAAACACCTTCTTTTACATAAAGATTAAATCCCATAAAATTTACCGATTTTGTTATGTATTGTAAAGGTTCACCCATTTTATATCTTTCAATAGCATAGATTATTTTCTCCGCAAGGTCTTCTTCTATTTCATCGTATTGTAACATTTTATAAAAACTTTTTCCTGTGAATCCTTCAAATATTTCCTTAAATAATGTGTAATATTCATAGTAATCAATTTCCTTAAGAATTTCTCTACCATTTTTAACAAGTTCATTAATCTTCATTTGAACTCCTGAAATAAAACTGGAGATTCTCAATCAACTCATCAAGTTCACCTTCAAGAAAATTCTCAAGGTTATAATTTGTGTAGTTTATTCTGTGGTCGGTAATCCTGTTCTGTGGAAAGTTGTAAGTTCTTATCTTTTCACTCCTATCTCCTGAACCTATCTGATTTTTTCTTTTCAGTCCTATCTCTTTTTCTCTTTTTTCCTTCTCCATCTGATAAAGTTTGGACCTTAAAATACTCATTGCACGAACCCTATTCTGGAATTGAGACCTTTCATCCTGGCATGTTACTACAAGCCCTGTAGGTATATGGATAAGCCTTACTGCCGTAGCAACCTTATTCACATTCTGCCCACCGGGTCCTGATGCATTATAAAATTCCATCTTGATATCTTTTTCATCTATCGATAGTTCAAATTCTTCGAGTTCTGGGAGGACTGCAACTGATGCAGCAGATGTGTGAATCCTGCCACCTGATTCTGTAATTGGAATCCTCTGGACCCTGTGAACCCCACTTTCAAACCTTAATGTTCCATATGCATTTTCTCCTTTAACAAGAAAAACAATTTCCTTGAATCCACCAAGGTCAGTAGGATGGCTTGAAAGAATTTCATATTTCCATCCCTTTTTTTCAACATATTTTGTATACATCCTGAAAAGGTCTTTTGCAAAAAGAGATGCCTCTTCACCTCCAGTTCCTGCCCTTATTTCAACTATTGCATTATTTTCATCTTCCTTCTCCTTTAGCAAAAGTAGCTTTATTATTTTCTTCTCAATACCTTCAATCTTTGTTCTTAAATCCTTTATTTCTTCCTTCGCAATATTGATAAGTTCATCATCATCACCTTTAAGGATTTCTTCATCCTCTTCTATTTTTTTCCTGATATCCTTGTATTCATTATAATTTTCGAGGATTTCATTTATATCCCTCAATTCTCTTTGTAACAAAGCAAGGTTTTTTCTGTCCTTATATACTTTCTCATCCATAAGCTGCTTATTTATTTCTTCTCTTCTTTCTATTTTCTTCTGGATTTCTTTATCAATATCAATCATTGCCTTTAATAATCTTTTTGAATTCAGCAATTAGATTCAGTGCCTCAATTGGTGTTATTTTTTCAGGTTCTATTTTTTTTATTCTTTCAATCAATACATCCCTTTCATCCTTGAAAAGAGATAATCTCATATACTTTGGTGGATGATGGCTTATAACCCTGTCATCTTTTTCAAGGTCCTGTAGTATCTCTTTTGCTCTCTTTATAACAACTTCTGGTAATCCTGCAAGTTTTGCAACCTCAATACCATAACTTCTATCTGCTTTTCCTTTCTTTAATTTTCTCAAGAAAACTATTCCATTATCTGTCTCTTTTATATCCACAGTATAATTAACAATGTTTTTATAATAAGATTCAATATCTGTTAATTCATGATAGTGTGTTGCAAAAAGAACCAGAGGAGAATCATTCATCTTAGCAAAATATTCAACACAAGACCAGGCAATAGCAAGACCGTCATAAGTGCTTGTTCCCCTGCCAATCTCGTCAAGGATAACAAGGCTTCTTCCGGTTACATTGTTCAATATAACAGATGTCTCATTCATCTCTGCAAGAAAAGTTGAAACACCTCTTGAAAGGTCATCCGATGCACCTATTCTTGTGAATATTCTGTCAACTATTCCTATTTCTGTCTCTTTTGCTGGAACAAAACAACCTATCTGTGCGAGCAATGTAATAAGTGCGACCTGTCTTAGATATGTTGATTTTCCAGCCATATTAGGACCTGTTATTATATGAATACTTTCTTCTTCATTTAAATCAGTTGAATTTGGGATGTAATCACCCGGTGGAAGGATTTTTTCTACAACAGGATGCCTTCCATCCTTTATTTTTATTATTTTTTCATCTTTTATTACAGGACATATATAATCATTCTCAATTGCAAGGAGTGCAAATGATGAAAAAATATCTATATTCGCGATAGCATCTGAAATAATCTGGAATTTATCCAAATAATTCTTCAGTTCTTCTTTGAGATTAAAGAATATTTCATTTTCTAATTTTTTTATCTTTTCCTCTGCACCAAGAATTTTATCTTCAAATTCTTTAAGTTCAGGGGTTATAAATCTCTCAGCATTTGTTAAAGTCTGTTTTCTTATATAATCCTCAGGGACAAGAGGAAGATTGGGTTTTGTCACTTCTATATAGTATCCAAACACATTGTTGTAACCAACTTTTAATGAATTTATCTTTGTTCTTTCTCTCTCTCTTTTTTCAAAATCGAAAAGCCATTTCTTACCATTCTTACTAATATTCCTTAAATCATCAAGTTCAGAAGATACTCCTTCTTTTATAAAATTTCCTTCTGTTGTTGAAAGTGGTGGTGCTTCTATAATGATCTTTTTAATTTTATCTGCTATATATGATAAATCGTCTATTCCTGCAATCTGCTTTTTAACACTTTCTATATTTGATGATTCTATCATATCTTTTATTTCCTTAAAAATCTTAATTGATGTTGCAAGAGATACAACATCCCTTGGGTTTGCCTTAGACGTTGCAATTCTACCAGAAAGCCTTTCTATATCCTGAATATCTTTCAATTTGTTTCTTAACTGAAAGATTATATTCCTGTTATTAAAAAATTCCTGAACTTTTTTCAGTCTGCTGTTTATCTCATCAATATTTTTCAACGGAAAAAGAAGAAATTTTTTCAGAAGTCTTCCACCCATAGGTGTTATTGTATAATCAATTGCCGATACAAAAGAACCTTCATATGAACCATCTATTTTCTTAAATATTTCAAGATTTCTTATCGTAGATTTGTCAAGGAACATAAAATCATTATTGGAGTAATGAATTATTTTTTTTATGTGTGAAAGATTTGACTTCTGTGTATCACTTATATACCAGAGAAGAGAGCCTGCTGCAATAATTTCAACATCTTCGTAAAGCCCTAATGAATTTATTGTATGAACATTAAAATGTTTTTTTAATATCTCTTCACAAAAAGAAAGATTAAAAATATCTTCATCAATAAAACTTTTAGGTGTATCAATTGCTATCTCTTCATTTTTTTTTAAGACTAATTCCTGGGGATTAATTCTCTGTATATCTACAATCGGTTCAGTAGAGACACCTGTCTGGAATTCTCCTGTTGATGTATCAGCAAATGCAATTCCGTATTTTCCTTTATCACCATAAACACTCATAATGTAGATATTTGTTTTTTTATCAAGTAATGATGGTAATGTTATAGTTCCAGGTGTAATCACCTCTATCACATCTCTATCAACTATCTTTTTACCCTTTTGTGGTTCTTCAAGCTGCTCACATATTGCAACCTTATATCCAGCCTTAACAAGTTTTGATATATAAGTTTCTGCTGCCTTCACAGGAACACCCGCAAGTGGGACTCTTTCACTTTTCCCGTGATTCCTTGAAGTCAAAGTTATATTCAAAACCCTGGAAGAAAGCTCCGCATCATCATAGAATGTTTCATAAAAATCACCAACCCTGAAAAGCAGGATTGTGTCATTGAATTTTCTTTTTATTGAATGGTATTGTTTCAAAAGTGGTGTCAGGGTAGACATATATACTGAATGAAACCTGTGTAATTTTTTTCTTTTAACCTTCCAAGTTCTTTTTGTGCAGATTCTTTATCTATAAATTTACCAACAAAGACCTTGAAAAGCTCATCAGTTTTTAAAATATAAGCATCAAAGCCTTCATCTTTAAATTTTTTCATATATTCAATTGCAAATTTTTCTTCCTTAAAAGCACCTATCTGGACAGAATAAACGTATCTTTTCTCTTTTTTATCTTCTTTTACGACCTTTGAAGAATCTCCTATTGAAATATAACATAAATTTAACCAGTATTTTGCTGATTCAGATACAGTTTCATATTTAGATTTGGAAAGTTTTTTGAAATAGTCAATTGCACCTTTATAATCACCAAGGATAAAGTTAAAAAGAGCAATCCTCATTAATGCACTATCAGAGAAAGGTGTCTTGTTATGTTCTGAAATAATTTTTTTATAATATTCCATAGCTTTTAATGGGTCTTCCTGTTTTCTTCCATAATAAAACAGAGAATCAGCTTGAGACACAAATTTTGGTTTTTCCTGTGAAAAAAGGATTAATAAAATAAAAGCCATAGTTCCCTTACACCCTTTTCTGTCTGTATAAAATACTCAAATCTTAAAGATATTGTATCAGCTATATTTTCCTGTATCTTTACCAATTTTCCATAGATATTCGAATCAGGCTTGAAGAAATAATATTTGCCAAATTCAAATAAAACTGCACTTCCAGAATAAATTGAACCTGTATCTTCAGGTGCACTATCAAGGTCTACAGAACTCACATATATTCCATAAGGTGCTTTTATCCTCACACTTGAAGCATATTTATAAAATTCAATGTAACCATAATAATTATTACGATAATAAAAGGCATATTGCTGGAAATCATATATTTTTATCTCTTCAACACCAGATATTACACCTTCAGGTAAATCAGGTAAGTTTCCACATCCTATAGAAAGTATCAATATTAAAACAGGAAGGGCACTTAAAACTAAATTTTTCAATTTCATATCCACACTCCTTACATTTATAAACTTTTTTATAGTTTAAAATTTCATTTAATTCATCAATATATTGTCTTATCTTTGGGAAATCAATAATACTAAGAATTTTTATCTTTGTAATAACATTCTCAGGGAAGAATTTTTCATCTTTTAGAAGTTCAAGCAAATCCATTGTCTTTGTTTTGTCTTTCTTTTTAGCCATCATTTCAGCATACTTTGCTATGAGAAAAACATTTTCTTTATCTTTTTGAAGGACTTCATTATAAAATTCTTCAAGTTCACTGAACTTTCCTTTCTGGAAAGATTTCTGCTCAAGATGTTCTATACATAATTCAAAATACCTTGGATTTTCAAGGACAAGATTCTTCATCTCTTTTATACCTTCATCCTCCTTCTCAAGATTGAAGAGATAAAGTGAAAAAGCATAATGTGCAAGTGGTATATTTGACTTTAGACCGGTCTTAATAAAATTGAATGCCTTTGAAGATTTTTTATCGAGAAGTTTCAAACCAATATATGAAGAATAAGCAGGTAAAATCCCCTTTTCTTCATAAAAATCTTTACCTGTTGAAAATGCCATTTCCCAGTCTTCTATTTCTTCATAAAGTGTAATTAATTTTTTCTTTGTTTCTATTAAATTATCACCTTCTTTAATAGCATTCTCAAGGCATTCAATAGCTTCTTTCTTTATTCCTTTTTTAAGATAATCATCTGCAAGACTTCTTAATACCCTTATTTTTAAATCCTTATCAAGATTTGGCTTAACTAATATATTTTTATGAACACCTATTGCAGCATCAACATTACCTTTCAGCCTTAAAATATCACCAACCTTAAGATAAGCATAAATATTTTCAGCATCTTTTTCCCATGCGATGTTGAGATACCTAAATGAATTCTCAAGGTCGTTTGAAGCATAATATTCAAGCCCTTTAATATAATCAAATGGTATCTTTTCTTTTTCCTTCTTTATCTTGGTAGATTGATAGACAACCCAGAAAATCAAGAGAAATATTATTATGAACGTCACAACAATAGTGTATATCATCATTTTCCCCCTTCGTTTTTGATCTCATTTAAGGGGACATTCCTCAATGCCTTTATTTCTTCTGTAAGTTCCTTGTTCTTTTTTTCAAGATCCCATAGCCTCTGTCTTAACCTAAGTTCATTTATACCTGCAATTATTATAGTAACTATAATACCCAATGCAAACGCTTCGATCATAACAAGGGTTAAAGGGATATCATTAAAAGACCTTGTGAAAATAACAACATCAGTCATTGTATTTCCATTCTGTATACCGAGGATAGTCAAAAAAAGAATTGCAAAACAGGATAATAAAACAATAACAAAACCCATTATTCCTCCTTTTTAAGGATTTTTCCTATAAGTGTATTTCCCTTAACATCTATTATTTTTACAATTACTTCGTCACCAATATTCACATCTTCTTTAACTATTATATTTTTACCTGTAAAATCTTTACAGAGAAAACCTCCTCTTTTTGCCTTTTTCATAACTATACATCTTCTATTATTACCAATCATTGCTAAAGATTTGTCTTTTGTAATTTTATACTGTGTCTTTATTATTTCCTCTAACCTCCTTTTTTTCTCTTTATCATCCATTTTTTCATCCATCAGAGAAGAAAGGGTTTTATCCCTTGCTGAATACCTGAACATAAACGCAAAATCAAACCTTATTTTTTGTATCATTTCAAGCGTCTCAATAAAATCCTTCTCTTCTTCACCCGGGAAACCAACAAGTATATCTGTTGTAATAGTTATATCAGGAAGAATTTCCCTTATTTTCATTATTGATTCAATATATTCCTCTTTTGTATAACCTCTATTCATAAATTTTAAAATTTTGTTAGAACCTGATTGCACTGGAAGATGCAGGTATCTAACAATGTTTTCATTATCTTTCATCAATCTAAATATATCCAAGTTTACATCTTTTGGATGAGATGTCAAGAAAGATATCATTTTAATACCAGTATCCTTAACCATCCCTAAAAGTCCTAAAAAATCAATAGAATCGTATCTATACTCATTAACATTCTGTCCAACAAGTATAACCTCTTTAACCCCATTATTTTTAAGTTTTATTACCTCATTCAAGATGGATTCATAAGGCCTTGCCCTCAAAGGTCCTCGCAAATATGGAACTATGCAGTATGAACAAAAATTATTACATCCTCTTGTAATTGCCACATAGACCGAAACATCTTCCTGTTCAGGTATAATATCGTCGTATGTTTCAAATTCAGAAATTTCAAAATCTGAATTTTCAATAATATTCTTAGCATTTCTGTATTCATCCGGACCAATAAGAAAATCCGCAAGAACAAAGCCTTTATCCCTTAAATTTTTCCCAAGGCATCCAACAAATCCAATTTTTATACCATTTTTTTTAAGGTTCAGGAATCTTCCTATTGCCCTTTCCTCTGCATGTTTTCTGACTGAACAACCATTTATAAGTATAACTTCTGCATCGTTTATTTCTTCTGTATATTCATATCCATCATTAACAAGTATTTCTTTTAGGATTTCGGAATCATAAACATTCATCTGACAACCGTATGTTATAATATGGAATTTACGCCTTCTCTCCATAAGTCCTATCCATAGTTATCTTTGTTATTCTGACATATGTAGGTTCATAGAACGGCTCTTTACTGAAAAGAACCCTGATATAATTTGGAGTAAATCCATAATACATTTTATCCTGTTTATCAAATTTTCTGACAGGGAAGACCTTGTAAACCTTCCCGAGCATTTTTTCTCTGAATCTATAATTATTTTTATCACCAAATTCTTTCATTACCTTTGACCTTTCTATTTTCTTCTTATCAGAAACATTATCTTCGAATAGTTTTGCAAGTGTAAAAGGTCTTGGTGAATACCTGAATATATGGAGATAGGTAAAGTTTGCCTCTTCTATAAGTTTCAGTGAATTCTGGAATGCATTATCATCTTCGTATGGAAAACCTACTATGAAATCAGCACCTATATTTACATCTTCTCTTACCTTTCTTATTTTCTCAACTATCTTTATAGTATCTTCCCTTGTGTATTTTCTTCTCATAAGTTTCAAGATTTTATTATCACCACTCTGCTGTGAAATATGAATATGAGGGGCGAGATTTTCATATTCAAATAAATGGATAAAACTATCATCAATTTCAGAGGGACTCAATGATGATAACCTAAGATGCACTTTCCTTTTTAGAATCATCTCAACAACATCTTTTAGTTTAATACCATCATAGTAATAATTTCCTATGTGTGTTCCTGTTAAAATAATTTCGCAGTATCCAGAATCTATCTTTTTTTCTAACTCTTCAAGAATCCTATCAGGTGGTACACTTCTATTTTCCCCCCTTGCATAAGGGACAATACAATATGAACAGAAATTATTACATCCCTCCTGTATCTTAAGGTAAGCCCTCATCCTTTCCTGGAATACGTTTATTCCATTATCTTCTGAATTGTAAAATTCTGCACCATCAAATTCTTCTGGGAAGAGTTTTGCATGGCATCCAAGGACCAAAACCTTATCCGTTATCTTCTTAGCCCTTCTAAATAGATTCCTTGACTGATGTCCAGCAAGAGATGTAACAGAACAGGTATTAACATAAATAATATCAGGTTTTTCATCTATTGAAACGATAATATCACCTTTTTTAATATGTATTTCTTTCAATCTTTCCGCATCATACTGATTAAGCTTACATCCAAGCGTAAGGAAACACACCTTCATGGTGTCAGGTCTTGACATTTGACATTTTTAATTTTTCTATTATATTCCGAGTTAGCTGATCAATTATCTTTTCTCTGTCTTTCAATTTATTTTCCTTAAATCTTTTGAGCCTCTGAGAAACCGTGTATCCACTCAAATTAAAAATCTTTCCTATTTCTTTCATCTTCAATGAAGTAAATTTTGACATTAAATATATAGTAATCATTGTTGCGTCTTTATTCTTTCCTTCTATAATCTTACTTTTACTGATATTAAAATGTTTAGAAACGATTTCAATTATATTACCTGGAGAAATCACGGATTTTTTTATCTTCTGAGAACCAATTGTTTCTTCATAAACCTTAACTTTCTTAATTAAATTATCAACCCATTCTTTATCACCTATAAACACATTGTGTAATACAGGAAAATCTTGTATTTTTGAAGAAATTAAATCCCTAATTCTTTCTATTCCACCTAAAATGGATAAAGATATTTCAGGGCTAAACCATCTAATTTCTTTCAAGGCTTCTGGATTCATAATATAATATAAACTGCTCCATCTATATTCATATGGATTCTCTACAATTCCTGCCTTTACAGGATTATTATAAACATAACCAATAACATTTTCGTAATACCTATCTTTCTGGATTAAAAATGCACCATAATGTGTCTTAAATACACTCCCGCATCTGTTTGTCTTATTGTTGTAATACATGGCATATCCTCTTAGAAACTGGCACATAAACTGGCTCAGATTTGGCTCCAGGGTCTCTACAACAAGATGTATGTGATTTCTCATAAGTAGAAAAGCATGGACATTCACCCTGTATTTAATACTATATTCACCGCAAATATCAAGCAGTTTCCTGTAATCAGCATCCGTTTTAAACAACCATATTCTTCCATTACCATGCGTTACCACATGATAGAATGCACCTGGATACTCAATTCTTAAAGGTCTGGACATAGTTTCAATATACTAAATTTTTGTCAAATGTCAAGACCTGACACCTAACTTATGAAGATTTTAAATAATACAATTATTGCTACAACTGCATCTTTCCAATGAATTTTTTTACCTTCACTTTCGGTTCTTCCTTTGTATCTTATTGGCAATTCGTGAATTTTTATTTTTTTCCTTAACAATTTTGAAGTTATTTCTGGTTCAATTTCAAATCTCTTTGATTTCAGATTTAATGACCTTAATAAATCAGTCCTAACAAGTTTATAACAGGTTTCCATATCTGAGATATTCCCACCAAATAAAATATCAGTTAACATTGTAAGGACTCTATTTGCAAAATAACTATGAGGAAGAAATTTACCCTTTCCCTTGAACCTTGAACCATATACAGCATAAATACTGTTTTTAATAGCATAATCAAATAACCTCGGAATATCAAAAGGATTGTATTCAAGGTCTGCATCCTGAATTATTGTGTATTCACCTTTCGCATACTGTAATCCTGTCCTTATTGCACTCCCTTTTCCCTTATTTATATCATGTGAGATTGCCTTAATCCCTTCTATTTTTTTTATAACTTCACCTGTCCCATCTTTTGAACAATCATCAACAACTATTATCTCTTTTTCAACAGGTATTTCTTTCACAAGATTTATTAACTTTTCAATAAAATCCTTTTCATTATAAACAGGAATTATTATTGAAAGTTTCATATAAATATGTTAGATTAAAAAAAATAAATGTCAATTAAGTTTCATTAATTTTTCTTTAATCAGGATTTTCTCGTTCTCATTTAAAACTATAAAATAAATACCTTTGGGTATATTTAATTCAAATTTATGGATTCCCACCTTATCAGAGAAGTATTTTTTTGACCAGACTAACGAACCATTAATCGAGTATATTTCTATAGAGTAATCTGTTCCTTTCAGCATAAAGAATTTTATATCTTTAAATACGATGTTTGATAAAAGGAATGTTTTGAGTGTTATAGTAATATCTTCCTCTTTTAAAATAACAGATTTATCTCCTTTTTCATATCCAAAATAATACTTATAATTTCCTGAGAAATCAATTCTATCAACAAATCTTTTTTCACTATTTTTTAAATTAAATATTACACTATCATTTGTATTTAGATTTTTTCTCTTTACAAACCATTTATCAACATCAAGAGGTGAATTCCATAATATAAACACTTCATTACCTTTAACATCGATGAAGAACTCGGTTAATTCAATCACTAATGGAACTGATGAAATATATATCTTATAGATTGCGTCACCTTTTGAAGATGGATTGTTGTTCCATACGACTATACTAAAAATATCGGAAGTCGTAGGAATGTAAGAAGTATCCTTTGAAACATTTATTGTGATTGTATCTCTGAATCCAACCCATTCACCCCTTGACTTTATATAGTTCCCATCTTCAGATGAGAAGATTGCAAAACCTAAATTTTCATCCGTCAGGGTCTCTTTAATTGCAATGTAATATTTATTCCCGACAGAAAGATTTGCATCGTATACTTTTATGATAGAACCACCTTTTAAGGTATCCTGTATAATCCAGCCACCAGGATTTAGGGTATAATCTCCACTGTTATATTCAATAATGTAATCTCCGTTACCGTTTACCATGTATACACCAGGATAAAAGAATGTTCCTTCTGTGAAATGATTTCCATCTATTAGTATAAAATCAACCTCACCTGTTGAGTAGTTAGATTCCTTTCTAAGACTTGAAAATCCAGTTTTATAATTAAGATAGTGGTCATCGTATAATCTCAGGTTGTAATCAGAATTAGCAGGTGGCTTTAGAGCAACTCCACACCATCTATTCTGTGTGGATATTCTGAAACCATCACAATTGAATGTATCATTTGGTGTGAAACTTACATACGGGTATGGTGGTGTTCTAAAAATTCCTGGAATCTTATCGTTAAGAATTAAAGGAAAAAAGACAAACTGTTTCCCATAATCATTGTTATCTTCGTATATTTCTTTAATACTATCAAGATAGTCATTATAATAACTTATTGTATGCCTCCCACCCATAATTAATGTTGCATAATCTTCAGCTCTTGCATACCATCCAGTCGGTAATGGTGGTGAGAAAAACACCTGTTCCAATATTCCATCTACATATAAAGAAATATAAATTGTATCCCTGACATCTACAGGTGAATTTGAAATCAATGCAAAATCAATATAGACTGAATCATTACCATTCGAACCTAATAATGTTTCTGAAGGGAAATTCGTTCCTCTTATCTTTGATGGAACAATACAATCAAACCAGGATAATGGTTTATAAATTGAAATATCCGGCAGGTTTGTCAAAGGATAATCAGTTGAGAAATAAATGTCGTAACCTATGTTTGGAAATATTCCAATATTTCTATAATCTGTCCATACAACCATCCTTTGATTTTCATTTTTTAAGACATTCAGAGTCCTAAATTCAGAAACAGCAGATTTTAAATCTGAAACTGTATCAGCAAACCAATTATTGGATACTGCCGTTGTCTCTGCATAAAGGATTAAACTATCCTTATAAACATATCCAAGAAACATTGTATCTAACTTGCAGAAGATTGAAGGAAATTTTTCTTCATAAGATGTTGAAGCAGGATAAAATGAAGCACCATCCCAGGATTTTCCACCATTTGATGATTTCCTCATCCATATGTCCCAATCTCTTGAAGGTTTTGTATAATAATTCCTCTGACAGGCTATATACATATATCTTTTATCTGCTTTAAGGTCCGGGTATCTGTCATTATGATATGTTGCAATACCATAGATTAAAGTCCAGTTATTAGATTGATTTCTATCATATTTATAATAAATATCAAATGAATCTGTATCAGCTAAAATATTATTAAATTCATATGCTACACCTACAACTGAATCAGATATTGAAACAACTGGGAATCTCTCATGTCTTGCAGTATTTGCTATCCTATTACGATATCCATACCATGATAATCCACGATTAACTGAATAAACGTATCCCACATCATAATCAGAACCATTCCCATAATAATCAAACATAAATGTTACATAAATCAAAGTATCTTTTGTTGCAGCCCTTGGATATTCGCAGGAATCCGGGTAAAAATTAAATGCACTTACATAATAGATTGTCCAGTTATTCCCATCCGGTGAAGAAAGGTACTGAAATCCATACCTTGTGTCATTGGTCTCATAGAAAACAAATATAGTATCCCTATTGTCAATCACAATATGAGGAAATCTATAATTGTAGGAAGGATGGTAAAGATATAAAAGGAGTTCGAAATTATCTCCATTATCTATAGAACGATATAAATCAATCTCATAGGTTGAACCATTAAAATAGTCCATTGCTATATAAATGTATCCACGGGAATCTGTGGATAAAGATGGATATGACTGATTATAGTTATCAACACAGACTGCATGGTCGGTAGTAAAAAAGGTTCTCTTGTTAACATTTGAAATTTTTTCTTTAATCTGAATTTCTTCGATTTCCTTGGGTTCGCTTATTCCTTCAAAATAAATCTTTGATTTCGCTTCAACAAAATTTTCTGCCTTTCTTTCAATATATTTTACAGGTTTTAAAACCCTATTATTTGAAAAATAAAAATTTAATGATAATATAAATATCATCATAGTGTCCCCCTTTTTTCTCAATTATATTATAATAAAATTTTAAGAAAAATCAAGTATTTTTTAAAAGTTCTTTTACAATTTCCAGGTAATCTTTATGAATATAAATCTTTATTTCACCAAGACCATCAAATGTTATACTTGAAATCTTACCAAAGGATTCTTGTTCGATAAAATAAGGAATATTTTCAGATTTCAAGATTGACTCTATAACCTTCACTTCCAAGAAATTATTGAACTTCCCAAAGAGTATAAAATCTTTTTTTTCCATTTTTTCTTCCATATTAAAATTTTAAAAAATTTTCTATTTTTGTCAATTAAATATTATATTTTCAAATCTTGACTTTAATATTTTTATCTTTATAATGATAATGCCAGCCGTACTAAGGTGGGGAGCTAGCGGTGCCCTGAACCTGAAATCCGCTATATGCAGGACCGAGAGCCCTGTATGAGGTATTGAATAACTATTATGGGTCTTTGGGGAATGCGATGAAGGTTGGGTCCACCAGAAGGGTTTTTCCCGAACCCCGTCAGGTCCGGAAGGAAGCAGCGGTAAGGGATAAAATCTTTGTTGGTGGGGAGCCTGACTGGAGCAAGAACCAAGGATACCGGTAGTTAGGATATATCGATTCAGGGTGTATGGCTGGCAGAAAAGATTATGAAAGAATATATAGTTATAGCAAGGAAATACAGACCGCAAAAATTCAGCGATGTCGTTGGTCAGGAACATGTAACTAAAACATTACAAAATGCCTTAAAAGAAGGAAAGATTGGGCATTCTTATCTTTTCACAGGTCCAAGGGGTGTTGGAAAAACAACTGTTGCAAGGATTTTATCGAAGGCTTTGAATTGTGAAAGGGGTGTGAATGTTGAACCGTGTAACGAATGTTCACAATGTTTGGAGATAACAAATGGGAGGTCTCAGGATGTCCTTGAAATAGATGGTGCGTCTAATAGAAGAATAGAAGAGGTAAGGAATTTAAAAGAAGGAATAGGTTATGCACCAATAAAAGGCAGGTACAAGGTTTATATAGTTGATGAAGTCCATATGCTAACAAATGAAGCATTCAATGCACTCCTTAAGACACTTGAAGAACCACCACCACATACTATATTTATTTTTGCAACGACAGAACCATATAAAGTTCCATCTACAATCCTTTCAAGATGCCAGAGGTTCGATTTTAGAAAATTGACAACAAAAGAAATCTATGAACATATAAAGAAAATATCAGATATAGAAAAGATTATTATACAGGATGAAGCAATACAGATGATATCTGAAAGGGCTGATGGTGCATTAAGGGATGCAGAAGTTATGCTTGACCAGTTAAGGTCTTACAAAGAAGAGATTATTACTGAAGAAGATGTTAAGGATGTTTTTGGTTTTATTGATAAATCTCTTTATAAAGAAATTATAGAAGGTATAATTGAAAAGGATGATAGAAAAATTCTGCAGATTATGGAAAATGTCTTTGATAAAGGTTATGATTTAAAGGAATTCATCATTGGTTTTATAGAATTTATAAGAAATCTCTTCCTGATAAAACTTGATGTAAGGAATCCTTACATTGTCGGCGAAGAACATATATATAAAGAGATATCTAACAAACTTGACGAAGATACACTTGCTGCGATATTCAATCTTGCTGTTGAACTTGATAGAAATATGAGAAATATACCATATTCAAAGGCTTTGCTTGAACTTTATCTTTTGAAAATGGCAAGGGTTCCTTACATTAAGAAGATTTCAGATCTTTTATCCCAGAGCCAGATTATCGAAGTAAAAAACAGGATTGAGATTAAGGAAAATAAGGAGGAAAAGAAGACTGGAGATGAAGTTTTAATTGAAAAACCGGTAAGTTTAGAAAAAAAAGAAGATATATGGGAGAAGATTAAGGAAAAAGTCTTGAAGAAACATAAAATGGGTTCTATGCCACTTTTGATAAATAGTTTAAAATTTATTAGTTTCAATGAAGAAAAGAGAGAAATCTCACTTGAGTACACATCACATTATTTTTATCACGATGAGCACATCTTCGAGTTGGAAGAAATAGCAAAGAGTATCGTGGGTAATAATGTAAGAATTAAAATAATCGATAAAGAACCTGAGAAATCTCCCAAAGATAAAAATCTTTACGAACATCCTGTTTTAAAGAAGGCTATAGAACTTTTTGGAGGTAGTTTTGAATAAAAGTTTTGAGAATCTGATTGATTCATTAATGTTATTGCCTGGAATAGGTAAAAGGTCCGCAGAAAGGATTGCATTCTATATTATAAACCACAGGGATGAAGGATTAAATATTGGGAACACAATATTAAATGCGATACAGAATGTGAAGAATTGCAAGATATGCGGTAATCTAACAGAATCCGAGATATGCAAGATATGCGAAGATAGGAACAGAGATAGAAGCAAGATTTGTATTGTTGAAAATGTTGCAGATTTACTTGCCATTGAAAACACAGGTATATTTAACGGTCTTTATCATATCACAGGTGGTCTCATTTCACCACTTGATAAGATTGGACCTGAAAAATTAAGGATTGATGAACTTTTGAAGAGGATTGATGATAATACAAAAGAAGTGATAATTGCTTTGAAGGCAACAACAGAAGGGGAAGCTACAGCACATTATATTTCTGAAAAGATTAAAAGATTTAATATCAGGGTCACAAGAATTGGTGTAGGTATCCCTGTTGGTGGCGATATTGACCTTACAGATAAATTAACTATAATTAATGCATTGAAGAACAGGAACGAGATTTAGGAAAAATGATAGATATACATTGTCATATAATTCCTGATGTTGATGATGGTCCAAAGAGTATAACAGAATCTCGGGAAATATTAAAAGAAATAAAAAATCAAGGTATAAGACAGGTTATCCAGACAACCCATATAAATGATATCAACAGAGACGTAGATAAAAAAAAGATATCCGAAAAGATTAAAGAGTTAGAAAATGATATGGATATAATTGAAGGATATGAAGTGAACCTTTCCCATGTTCAGGATAATCTGAAAAAATTTACAATTGCTGGAACAAGGTATATTCTTGTTGAATTTTCTCCACTAACAACATTTTCAATAATCATAAAGATGATTGAAAGGGTCAAAGATTTTAATCTTATACCGATAGTGGCACATATAGAAAGGTACACAAGGAATATTAAAGATATCAAATTATTAAAATCATTGAATATTCTTTTACAGGTGAACGCAGAAACATTTATTAATGACAGATTTTTTCAGAAAATAATCTTTAATGATTTAATAGATTTTATCGCTTCAGATATGCATCCAGAAAGAAAATACCTTATGAAGAAGGCATACGAGAAATTGAAAAAATTCAATGGATTCCTTGCAGATAGGATTTTTTCAGTGAACCCTAAAATTATTCTAAGAAAGGAGGATTTACGAAGTTAATCGAAGGTGTGAGGGTAAAAAAGCTAAATATCATTCCCGACGAAAGAGGATTTGTTATGGAAATCTTAAGAAACGATGACGATATCTTTGTTAAATTCGGTCAGTTATATGTTACTGCTGCATACCCCGGTGTTGTAAAGGCATGGCATGCACACAGATTTCAGAAAGACAATATAGTCTGTCTAAAAGGGATGATAAAGCTATGTCTTTATGATGATAGAGACGGAAGTCCAACAAAAGGAATGATAAACGAATTCTTTATTGGTGAAAGAAACCCTTCTTTAATCCATATCCCTGAATTAATATGGCATGGTTTTAAAAACATCTGTAATGATGTGTGCTATGTTATAAACATACCAACAAATACATACAACTACGAAAACCCTGACGAATTAAGAAGACCTGCACACAATGATATTCCTTACAGCTGGGAGAGAAAAGATGGATAAATATCTTATAACAGGTGGTGCTGGTTTTATAGGAACAAATTTTGTAAAGAGTATATTAAATAAAGATAACAAGGTAATAATCCTTGATAGTATTGAGTATTCAGGAAATCCTGAGAATTTCAAAGATATTATAAAATATGTGTATTATAAAGATAAAAGTAATAAATTCAAAATAGGTGAAGAGTTTAGTGTGATAAGGAAAAAAATATTCGAAAAAAAGATAAAAGAGAAAGAATGTAACATTAAAAGGAAATTAAAAAGTTTCTATAATAACAATGAAAATTTGCTTTTCATAAAAGGAAATCTTCTTGATTCTGAACTTATAAATGATTTAACAGATGATATAGATTATATTGTTCATTTTGCGGCAGAGACACATGTTGATAGGTCTATTATCTTTCCTGAAAGGTTCATATTCTCAGATATCGTTGGGACTTTTGTCTTATATAATACGATAAAAGAAAAGAAATTCAAAAAGATAATACACATATCAACAGATGAGATATATGGTCCTGCTCTTGATAAATCCTTTGATGAAGAATCTATTCTTATGCCTACAAATCCGTATTCTGCATCAAAGGCTGCTGCTGACAGGATTGCATTTTCATATTTTAAGATGTTCAATCTTCCTATTGTGATAGCAAGGCCTTCAAATAACTATGGTCCTTATCAGTTCCCTGAAAAATTCATACCACTTATAACGATAAAATGTCTAAATAACGAAGAGATGCCTTTATATGGAGATGGAAGACAGATAAGGGACTGGCTCTTTGTGGAAGACACCTGTTATGGAATAAAATTACTCCTTGAAAAGGGTATACCTGGTGAAGTATACAATATATCAGGTAGAACGGAAAAAGAGAATATAGAAATCGCAAGAAAAGTTTGTAAAATACTCGGTAAACCTGAATCCTTGATAAAGTATGTTAAAGATAGACCCTGTCATGATAGAAGGTATTCTATGGAAGATAGAAAGATAAGGGAACTAGGTTTTGAGAACAAAACAAGATTTGAAGAAGGTCTTGAAAAAACTGTTTTATGGTATAAAGAGAATAAGGAATGGTGGGAAGATATTATAAAGAGAAATAAGGAATTCAAAATTTTTTATAATAAATGGTATCTTAAAAGATAAAAAAAGGGGGGCTTAAAGCCCCCTTTTAAAATCCTGTTGTGTGGTGTGATTATGTTCCTGATTGCTGACCAGGCATAAGTGTAAGCGGAAGTGCTGCACCACTCTTGTTGAACCCATTTATCCAGTAGAAATCCTGTGTTCCAGTAACGCCATAAAGGACATGACCAGCATCTCCATTTGATGTTGGACCATTTGCATCTGCATCGATCTCAAACACATCTGTATAAGTTTCGCTTGAATTCCATGGGTTCTTCATATTCTGTGGAAGTTGTGCCTCAATATCATTTTCCACATTAGGATAAGAACCACCAAGGTCAACTGCCATTGTCTCAATGGTAACCTGTGTGCTGTGCATATTTGCCTGAACAGATGATTCCCTTGCCTTGTCAATGATCCTGACAAAGTTAGGAATCGCTATTGCTGCAAGTATACCAATAATCACCACAACAACCATAAGTTCAATAAGTGTGAAACCCTTTTTCATAAATACCTCCTTTTTTAGGGTTTAACCTATTATATAAAAAAAACGTTCCTGATTTTTTTTCTCTAATTTTCAATAAATTACAGATTCTTTGTATAAAATTCTTTTGCATTTTGCGAATTTTTTGCATTTTGCCTCAGAACATCTGGGATGAAGGTGTTAAGACAAGGTCTAAAGGTTTTAATTTACCATTTATACCTGTAATCCAGTAAAAATCAAATGTTTCAGTGACCTTGTATTCAACAACACCCCGAACATCAGCTTCGCTTTCATCCTGTAATGCAGGGAGTTCATATGAATATGGGTTTTTGAAATTTGGTGGTGTTTTAATCTCTGAAACATTCTGTGGATATCTTTTTGCATTGATAGAGAAAAGTTCCACTTCAACCTGGACAGTGTGCATATTTGCCATAAGGCTTGCATCCCTTGCTTTTTCATTGATTCTCACAAAGTTAGGTATTGCTATTGATATAAGAATACCAACTATTACCACAACAATCATAAGTTCTATTAAAGTAAAACCTTTTCTCATTTTTACTCCTTTTATAATATTTATATAAAAAATTCGTTCCTGATTTTATTTTGACAACACTAAGATAATGTTCTAATTGCTCATTGCTTCATAACCTGAAATAAAACCTTTTATGTTTATATCAAGGAATTTCTTCGGAACCCTCCTTTCTATCACTTTAAGCCAGATTTCCTTATCAAATGGTAGTATCTTTGCAAGTGCACCAAGCATAACAATATTCATTATCCTTATATTACCAAGGGAAACTGCTATATCTTTACCATTTACTACATATGTTTTATTTGCTATCTTTTTTATCCTTTCGATCACATCTTCGGGATATTCAGCCTCGCCAGATGAAACAGAAAGTGGGTCAAATCTGTAATCATTAACAACCACTATCCCATCATCTTTCAGATATTCGATATTTCTTAATCCTTCAAGCTTCTCCATACCTACCAATATATCTGCCATCTTTGGACCTATAATAGGTGAGTATACTTTTTCTCCGAATCTCACAGTTGTTATAACACTTCCGCCTCTTTGTGCCATACCATGAACCTCTGCCTTTTTCACATCAAGACCTTTTTCCATGGCAACAAGGCTTATTATATCACCTGCAAGTATTATTCCCTGTCCGCCAACACCTGAAAGGATTATTGATTTTGTCATTCTTCCTCCCCTCTTACGATTGCTCCAAAAGGACAGACCTGTTCGCATAATGTGCAACCAACACAATAGAATTTATCTATAACTGCCTTATTCTTCTTTTTATCAAATGAGACAGCCGGACAACCTACCTTTAAACAGACCTTACAGCCATTACATTTTTCATCATCAACCACAAAATATTTCTCTTTTTTGCTAAGAGGTATAAGTCTACAAGGTGCTTCTGCTATTATAACAGAAGGTTCGTCCTTTTCTATCTCTCTTTTAAATGTTTCTGTTATCTCCTTAAGGTTAAATGGGTTAACCTTATAGACATTAATCCCCATTCCTTTTATAAAATTATATAAATCAACTGTCCTCCCAATTCCCTTCAATTTCTTGCCTGTTCCCGGATGCCCCTGATGCCCTGTCATTGCTGTTGTCCTGTTATCAAGGATTATTATCTTTGTTATACCACCATTATAAATAATATTCAATAAACCTGTAATACCTGAATGGAAGAATGTAGAATCACCGATAACACCAACAACCTTCTTTTTTATTTTTTCGTCCTTTAATGCTATCTGGATACCGTATGCATTCCCTACAGATGCACCCATTTCTACACAGGTATCAAGTGCATTCAATGGTGGATAAGCACCGAGTGTATAACAACCTATATCACCTGTTGCTATGAGCTTTAATTTTCTTATCACATTGAAAACACCTATATGTGGACAACCAGGGCACAATGTAGGTGCTCTTACGGGAATATCTCCTTTCTCTACTTCTTCGACTTTTTTCATCTTCCCCAGAGAAACACCAACAATATAAGGATTTAATTCACCAACTACCGGAATTCTATCCTTACCTTTAACCTTTATACCCATAGCCTTTATGTATTCTTCAATGAATGGGTCGTTTTCCTCTACTACTATTAATTCATTAACCATATCACTGAATCTTTTGATTAAATCATCCGGCATTGGCCATGTCATTGTTAATTTCAAAACAGATGCTTCAGGGAAGACCTCTTTGACATACTGATAGGATACTGAATCTGTTATAAACCCAATTTTTTTATCACCTTCTTCAATCCTGTTATATTCAAAATTATTTGAAAATTCTTTCAATTTAATCAGTCTTTCTTCAACAATAGGATGTAGCTTCCTCGCATTTGAAGGAAGTATTATCCTCTTTGTAAAATCCTTCACATACCCTTTAATTGGGACTTCTTTCCTCTCACCAAGTGTAACAATACCTGAAGAGTGTGAAATCCTTGTTGTAAGCCTCAGAAGAACAGGTGTATCGAAATCCTCACTTATTTTGAATCCAAGGATTGTTAGATCCTTTGCCTCTTGTGAATCAGAAGGTTCAAGTAACGGTATCTTTGCAAACTTGGCATAGTTCCTATTATCCTGCTCGTTCTGTGAAGAATGCATACCAGGGTCATCTGCTGAAACTATGATGAACCCACCGGTTGCACCTATGTATGAAAGGGAGAATAACGGGTCTGCTGCAACATTCAATCCAACATGTTTCATTGCAGTCAAAACCCTTGCACCTGCAAAACTTGAACCTGCTGCTACCTCAAGTGCTACCTTCTCATTAGTGCACCATTCACTGTATATTTCATTGTATTGGGCAATATTTTCAAGTATCTCAGTACTTGGAGTCCCTGGATACGCAGTGGCGATATGACAACCACCTTCATATGCACCCCTTGCTACTGCCTCATTACCTGTAAGAAAAGCCTTCATATTATCCTCCTATTTAAGTATCCTCTTAAAAATTCCTAAAATTCCCTGCTTCCAGGGTGCCCTGTGTGTTATTCCTTCTGAAACGCCAAGTATCTCTTCCCTGTTTTCAAGAAACCATTTATAAGAATTTATCAACGCATCTGCATTGCTGAATCTTGGTCTATATTTTAATCTATCTTTGGCCTTTTCAATGGATACGAACGAATCCTTGTCTGCTGTCCCATAAACCCATTTGTATAAAGGTGAAATCCTTAAATACCAAGCAATTTCAAGGAAGAACTTCACAAGTTTAGCAGGTGTCCTTAAAACCTTTGAACCTGTATTTGCAAAATTCAAAAATTCTGTTATATCTTCGTAAACTGTATTGAACCTCTCTGCACCTATATTGAAAGTATCATTCACATCTCTTTCAGGCAATGTTAAAGCATTATAAATACTATCAACAAGGTCCTGAACCTCAAGTAATTGATATCTGTTCTTCCCATCACCAATTATCGGGATTCTACACCCACTATATACCCAGTCATAAAGTATGTAAAAAACACCCATCCTTCCGGTTCCTATGAATGTCTTTGGTCTTATAACAGGGACTATCATTCCTTTCTTTCTCTCATCCTCACAAATTTTTTCAGCAAGTATCTTGCTTTCACCATATGGGCCAACACCTTGGAGTCTATCATCTTCGTATATTGGGTGTCTTACAGGTATACCATAAACAGCGGTTGATGATATAAAGACAACCCTTTCCTTATTCAATTCCTTTGCTGCCTTTAAAACATTAACGGTTCCATCAACATTTGTTGAAAAAATATCTTTTTTCTTCCATAATGGTAATGCTGCGGCACCATGGACGATTAAATCAGCACCCTTCATCTTCTCAAGGACACCTTCGTAATCCCTAACATCAACATTAAAATATTCAATATTTTCAGGATATTCATTCCTATCTATCGGTGCAATATCAATTATTATAATTTTTTTGAATTTATCTTTAAGCCTGTTGCATATATGATAACCTAAAAAGCCAGAACCACCAGTTACAAGAAGATTCATATTTCCTCCCTTTTTTCTTTATTTTGTTTACCAAGATAAAGTGTCTTTTCTAAATAATTTTTCACATAATCATTTATTCCATCTTCAAGTGAATAAAATTCCTTACTGTAACCTGAAATCCTTAACTTTCTTATATCTGCACATGTATAATATTGATAAGAACTCCTTAGTGAATAAGGCATATCTATATATTCTATTCCTATCTCTTTTCCCATACTCACCGATAAAGATTTTACAATATCATTGAAACTCCTTGCCATTCCAGTTCCAACATTGTATATTCCTTTGAGATTCCTCTCATAAATAAAAATCAGAATATCCACAACATCTTTTATGTATATAAAATCCCTTTTTTGTTCACCATCTTTCACACCTTCTTTAAAGGACTTAAAAAGTTTTACGACACCATTATTTTTAGCTTGATTATATGCCTGTAGAATAAAAGAAGCCATTCTGCCTTTATGGTATTCATTTGGTCCGTAAACATTGAAGAATTTAATGGAAGTTAAAAAATCAAACAATTTATTTTCTTTAACCCATAAATCAAAAAGATGCTTTGATCTTGCATATAGATTCGCCGGCTTTAATGATTCTAAAGACTCTTCAGAATCACCAAAATAATCACCTGTTCCATATGTTGCAGCACTCGAAGCATAAAAAAGATTCAGACCTTTTTCCCTGCATAATTTCGTGAGTGAAACAGAATAATCATAATTATTCTTCATCATTATATTTTCGTCATTGTATGTCGTGTCTGTTATTGCACCAAAATGGAATACTATTTTTATCTCGCTAAATTTCCTGAAATCATTCAGGAAATCCCAGGCATCTATAATATCAAAGAATTTAAGATGTTCTATATTCTTAAATTTTTCTCTATTCTCTTTTAATAAATCAACAATCATAACTTTATCAATACCTATTCTGTTAAGACCCCATAACAAAGCACTTCCTATAAATCCGGAACCACCTGTTATAACAAACATAATTTTATAGTAAAAAGAGTAAAAAAATAGTCAAGAAAAAGTTTGTTTTTTTCTTGACAAATGAATAAAATCTATAAATATTTAAAAAAACCTTTTATTTAGGGGCCGTGGCGCAATTGGTAGCGCATCTGACTGGCAGTCAGGAGGTCACGGGTTCAAATCCCGTCGGCTCCAGTGAGAAAGGAGTTATAGATGAAAAAATTGTTTTTATTTTTAATTCCGGTTATTTTATTTTTAGGATGTTCTGAAGTTGGTGGTTTTTCAGACCAGGCAAAGATACTGAAGGCTCAGGGAACCATTATAAAATTAAGAAATGCCCTTGAAGAATACAGATTTAATAAAGGTGCATACCCTGGTAATAACTCAGACTGGTTAAAACTTATATCCCCCTTTTTCACCAAAGAAGTTGTATTTGAGACAAAAGACATAACTGACTACAAAATGACGCTTATGAGTGCTGATAACACAATAAGTCAGATAACAGGTGTTGTATCAGAATTCAGAAGAAAGTCAATGCTTGCAGATTCTTCCCTTGTTTATGATATATTTGTAATAACTACGGAAATAGACAGTATACTGGGGCTTCTTGAAATGGAGATAAGGACAGGGAAAAGAATAGAAACCGATGACCCTCTTCGCTATTTTGATAGATTGAATAATCTCATCTCAAAGGTTAATGTTGTTGAGAAAAAGAAATATTATCTCGATAAAATCGTAAATGACAAAGATAGGATTATTAAAAATATAGAATCAATAAAAACAACTATCCAGGATTTGGTAGTGATAGACGACACAACAAAAGCACTTATAGAATATTTAAAAACTGCTATTGATACAATATATTCAAATGCCACAAAGGTTTCAACAACAACATTCAGTGAAAAGGGATTGCCAAACACAGATATCCCTTTAAACAAAATCTTGAATCTACTTGATCCCAAAAATAATATTTATGAAATTGAACTTGTTGAAAAATTAAGGACTGATATAAATATTTACAAAAATAACTACTGGAATATTGAATTCTTAAATTACCTTGTTGTTTTTAAAAAGAAATTACCGACAACAATGGTTCTCCTTAAGGATTTCCTTACAAAACAGAGGGAACAAACCCTTTTTGCAAACTCTGTTATGAATGTATATAATTACCTTGATAAATTAAGATTACTTGTTTCTTATTATAAGAATGAATTTGGTGGTTTGCCTACCGGTGATTTGAGTATTTACTTCGCTGATTCTTTATATTTTAAAGATGGTCTTCACCTTGTTTCATCCAATCCTTCTCTTGAGGCAAAAGATGGTGGTTATATCATAAAATGTAGAGCAAAGAATAATCAAAATACAGAAGTAAGATTAATTGTCAACTATATAAACAATCTCCAGGATTTGATAAATGAATCATTCTCATCCACACCTGAATACTACACTTCTGATTCCACGATTACATTTTTCTTAAAGGCACATGCCAAAGATGTTCTAAAATCGTTAATAACAACAAGGCCTGAATTCACATTCATACCAGAAAAAGAAACTACAAAAATAGAAGAGAAAAAGAAGACACAACCTAAGAAAAGGAGGACTAAGTGAAAAAAATCATCTGGATAATATTATTTATATCTTTTCTATCCTGCGCTAAAAAACAGGAAATAAAACAGGAAGAAGTTAAAAAGGAAGAGAAGAAAGAAGAAATTTCACCTGCAAAAAGGGATTTCAGTATTGGATACGAGTATTTGAGACAGAAAAGATACGATGAAGCAATAAATAATTTTTTAAAGGCTATTGCTGAAAGCACAAGCTATACAGATGCATGTATTGCACTCGGTAAGGCTTTCAGGGATAAGGGTGATAATTTCTCTGCTGAAAGTGCATACATTAATTTCTTAAAAAATAATCCTGATAATCCTAAGATACTTGGATGTCTTGGAAATCTTTATACAAAATTAAAACAATATGATAAAGCAAGAAATCTATTCATTGAAGCATTGAAAAGGGATTCAACAATTGCCGATTTGTGGGATGTTTTTGGTGGTCTTGAAGAAGAACTTGGTAATTTAAAAGATGCTGCAAAATACTATGAGAAAGCCCATGAATTGAAACCACAGGATATGGGGATTGTTTTCAGACTTGGAACTGTTTATCAAAAACTTGGTGAAACAGATAAATCAATAAAATTGCTTGAATCTGTAAAAGAATTTGCCCCTGAAGATATTGAAGTCCGTGTTAAACTTGGGGATAATTATTTTGAAGCAAAAAAATATCAGTTAGCAATCAACGAATATAATTTTGTCCTTGAAAAGATACCTAATTTTGTAAGTGTCAGGATAAAATTGGGAAAAACATATTCAGAGATGAATAAATATACACTCGCTGAACAAGAGCTGAATAAAGCACTTGAGATAGAACCGAATAACATATCAGCATACTATGCTTTGATTGATCTTTATAATAAACAGAAGCTCTATGGGAAATCAATAAATGCTATAGAAAATGCCTTGAAGATTTCTCCACAGGATGAAATATTATATTGTTTTCTTGGAGATGCCTATCTCTATTATGGTGTTGACTTCCTGAAGAAAATGGATTACGAATCAGTAACAAAGTCGATAGAACTCTTTGATAAATCAATAAATGCTTACAACAAGGCTTTATCTGTTTCCAAAGAAGCAAACTGGAAGACATACGCTGAAAATGGTTTAAAAAGGGCAAGGAAATATAAACAGGATGCAATAGATATAAGGTGGTAAAATGAAAAGGATTTTATCCTTTCTAATCATAATTGGCCTAATAGCATACGGTGTATATATTCTCGTAAACTATGTCCAGGTTATAATGAGAAAAAAAGGACTTGAAGAAAAGGCGAAAGAAACACTTGAATATCTTTACTCCGGAACAATAACACTCGATAAAGCAAGGAATGACATTATTACACACATTACGGATAACAATATTAATGTGGACACGGCATATTTAATGATAGATAAAAATCCACAATTTTCTTATATATATGTTTCATACTATGACAGCCTTGTATTCCCTTTTTTCAAAAAAAGTAAGGTAATTTATTTTGATTACGAGATTGCTGAAACGCTTTATGTGAAATAGTGATTTTTTTTATCTTTCAGGCTGAAATATTTATCAACAATAAAAAATTATTAGATAAGGAATTAAAAAATTATCTGGAAAATGGATATCTCGGAGCATACTCATTTATAAGGAATGATTCCATATTTATTGAAACAGGGAATTTATTCTATATAAGGAATGTGAATATACAAAGTCCCATAAAAGTTGATTCTTCTATTTTCCATATATTTTTAATGAAACCTTTCACAAAGAAAAATATGGAAGCCCTTACAGATACAATTAATTATTATTTTTCTGATTTTGGTTTTCCTTTTAATGAGATAATTCCTGAATTCTCAATAAATGATACATTTGTAGATATAGATTTCATAGTTATCTTAAAAGATTTATACAAAATAAAAAAGATTATTCTTAATGGAAATGTCAGAAACAGAAGTCTATTTAAAGAAATATACAAGCTATCTGATCTACCATATTCAAGAAGGAATTTATTAAATGAGATAAAAAATATAAACAGTTCAAAAATTATAAAAGTAGACTCGTTTAGTCTTCAGGAAGAAGATAACGGAATAAATGTTATACTTTTTGTCTCAAATATAAGCTACAGTGATATTTCAGGTGGTCTATCCTTTCAAAGCAACGAAGGCTGGAATTTTAATTTCACGGGTGATTTTTTTAACCCTTTTGGTTTTGGAACATTATGGAGGATAAAATTCGAAAGACTTATCAATGAAAAGACATTTTCTACAAGACTTCAGATACCTTTATTACAAACGGGAAATAATTTTTTTATATCCTATTCACTGATAACAAGTCTTGATACGCTTATTATAAATAACTTTTCTTTCAAACACGTTTATAAATTCAGAAACTACAGGATTGGGGATGGAATAAAATATACAGATAAGACAGGTGCTATTAAGCAGAAACTTGTCTTGTATAACTTTCAATTAGGATATAGAAAAAATACCTTTGAGTCATTTTCAGATTTTAAAAATTCATTTATCTTAAAAATAAAAACTGAATTCAATTTTTATAAATTTTCTTTAAATACAATTTCTTCTTTTACAAACAAAAATATGAAAGACGAAGAAAACTTTTTCCCGGTAGTTCGAGGCTATCCTTACACATATAACTATCGAGTTATTTCTATCAGTTTAAATTATGATTTCTTCAAAAAAAGAGATTTTGGATTTTATGCATTCTTCGATTACAATATTTATCCTGCATTTAACAAAAAATATTCTACTGGTTGTGGTATTTCAAAAGATAGATTTAATTTAGAAATAGCATACCCGTTTGAATTTGGTATAAGAAATATTATGTTAGTCTTAAGGCTTTCACCTGTTGATTTCTTTGATAACCCTTAATATATTATTGAAGAAAATCTTTTCGATTTCAGAATTTGAGAATCCATTTATTTCAAGTTTCTCTCTTAACTTAAAATAATCTCCAGGACCTTTCATGTCATCAGGTGTTTTTGCACCATCAAAATCTGAACCTATAGCAACAAAATCAGTCCCTACAAGTGATGAAATATATTTTATATGTTCAACAATCTTATCCAGACCATCACCTTCACCAAGAAAGTTTACACAAAAATTAATACCTATAACACCACCTGTATCAGCAATCTCTTTTATCTGATAATCTTTAAGATTCCTGGGATGCTCACAAAGTGTATAGGCATTGGAGTGGCTTGCAATAACAGGTAATGTAGTGTTATCAATCACATCTATAAAAGACTTTTCTGAAATATGTGATACGTCTACAAGTATTCTTTTTGAATCCATCCATCTTATTAGTTCTCTTCCTTCTATTGAGACACCTTTATTTCTTTCATTATCAAGTGCAGCATCAGCATACCTGTTACTAAAATTCCATGTAAGTGTTATGTATCTAACACCTATCCATAAGACCCAATCTTTTGAAGGGAAAAGATTTAATATCTCTGCACCTTCAACACACGGTATTGCAATAACCTTCTCAGTATCTAAATTCCCAACAATTTCATTTAATGTTCTACCCCATTCAACATCGTTTTCTTTCATCAACCGAACTATTGATTTTAATTCCCTCATAAGCATAATAAAATTCTGCTCTTTCGGCATAAAGAAGATAGAGAAAAACTGAATTTTTACAGGAGAATTCTTCAACCTTTCAGGTGAGGTAACACATTCTTTTTTATACCTCATACAGCTTAAAAAGTCAGAATGTAAATCTGCAACCCTTAATTTATTACTGTTTTCTGATAACATCCTTTATTCTCATCAGTCTTGAAATATTGCTTTTTTCAATTTCATTCAGTTTAAAGTTAATAAATTTTATAACCTCTTCTGTCTCTGGTATTATTTTGTATTCAAGTGCGTTAACCCTTCTTCTTGTCTTCACCATCTCTTCTGAAAGCATTATCAAACCTTTTTCTTTCTCTGCAAGTTTTATCATCTTTTCAATAACCTCTTCAAGTTTCTTTAATGCAATATCAATCTCGCCAGATGTGTGAAGGAATCCATAAGAATTCAATCTTCCTTTAAATATATGTTCATACCTTGGGATCTTCACATTCATTATATTTTTATGGGAGACACTCACAGAAAACTCAGCTTCTTTTGATATGAAAAGGTCTAAAAGAAAAGAAGGTTCTAAAGTTGATTTTGCAAGTGCAAACCTGCTCATAGCTTCATTCAAATCCTTTTCTACCTCGATTCTTAGCTGGAATATCTCCTTCAAAAGAAGCTGTATTGCCCTCATAAGTTCATCCCTTTTATCTTTCAAAAGTTTATGACCTCTTCTCGCAATAGCAAGCCTTTTTTTCTGATTCAAAAGTTCCATTCTTGTTGCGTTAACTATCCTCATTTTTCACCGTAATATTTTTCAATAAATTCTTCCCTTATCCTCTTAAGTTCTATCTTTGGGAACATCCTCAACAACTTCCATCCAAGGTTAAGTGTCTCTTCAATACTCCTATCTTCGTATTCACCCTGGCTCACATATTTCTCTTCAAACTCATTTGCAAATTTCAAATAAAGTTTATCCATATCCGAAAGTGCTGCTTCGCCAAGTATCACTGATAATTCTTCTGCTTCTTTGCCTCTTGCATATGCTGCATAGAGCTGGTTATAAAGGTCCGCATGGTCTTCCCTTGTCTTTCCCTTTCCAATACCTTTATCTTTTAATCTTGAAAGTGATGGTAAGACATCAACTGGAGGAGAGACTTTTTTCCTGTGGAGTATCCTTGAAAATATTATCTGTCCTTCAGTTATATAACCCGTCAGGTCTGGTATTGGATGTGTTTTATCATCTTCGGGCATTGTCAGAACAGGAACAAGTGTTATCGAACCCTTTTTACCTTTTATTCTTCCAGCCCTCTCATATATTGTTGAAAGGTCTGTATAGAGATAACCAGGATAACCTCTCCTTCCAGGTATCTCCTTTCTTGCAGCAGATATCTCCCTTAATGCCTCGCAATAATTGGTCATATCTGTTAAAATAACAAGGACATGCATATCGAGATCAAATGCAAGGTATTCTGCTGCAGTCAATGCAACCCTTGGTGTAGCAATCCTTTCAATTGCCGGGTCATCTGCAAGATTTATAAACATAACCACCTTTTGGATTGCACCTGTTTTTTTAAAATCTTCAATAAAGAAATTTGCTTCTTCATATGTTATTCCCATAGCACCAAAAACAACAGCAAACTCCTCCTCTTTACCAAGAACTTTTGCCTGCCTTGCAAGCTGTGCAGCAAGCCTGTTATGTGGAAGACCTGAACCTGAGAAAAATGGTAATTTCTGTCCTCTGACAAGCGGATTGAGCCCATCTATGACAGATATACCCGTCTGTATGAACTCATTAGGGTATTCTCTTGCATATGGATTTATTGGTGCCCCATTTATATCCCTTTTTACTGGCGAAATAATTTCTGGCCCACCATCAATTGGCTTCCCAAGCCCGTTAAAAAATCTTCCAAGTATATCTTTTGATAGGGTTAACTCTATGACCTTTCCTTTGAACTTCACTATTGTCTTATCAATATCAATTCCCTGTGTTCCTTCAAAAACCTGTATCAATGCCTTATCACGATTGAGTTCGAGAATCTGCCCGTTCCTTTTTTCACCATCAGGTAAAATTATTTCAACAAGTTCACCATATTTTGCACCTTCTACTTCTTCCACTAAAATAAGTGGACCTGCAATGTTATTTATAGTCTTATAATGCTTTATCACTCGATACCTCCAGAAGTTTACCTATCTCTATAGAAATCTCATTATATAAATCTTCAATCTCTTTTATTTTATCTTCCGGGATAAACTTCATTCTTGCTATCTTCTCATCTATTTCAAGACCTTGTAATTCCTTAACAGATAAGCCTTTTTCAATTGCGTTCATTGCAACATTATAGTAATGTAAAATATTCCTGAGCATAAGATGTTGTTTTCTTATTGATGTATATGTGTCAATCTCGTGGTATGCGTTCTGATGTAAGAAATCTTCCCTTATCATCTTTGATACGAATAGTGTCAACTGGTCTTTCATTGATAATGACTCAATACCTACAAGCCTCACTATTTCTTCGAGTTCGGCTTCTTCTTCAAGTAATCTCATAGCAAATTTTATATTCTCAATGAACTCTTCACTTATTTCTTTAATATAATATTCAGAAAGGGTCTCTGTGTATAAAGAATATGAGGTGAGCCAGTTTATCGCAGGGAAATGTCTTGCATAAGCAAGTTTTGCTTCAAGGCTCCAGAACACTTTAACAATCCTCAATGTTGCCTGGACCACAGGGTCTGAAAGGTCTCCACCCGGTGGTGAAACCGCACCTATAACTGTAAGAGAACCCTCTCTTTTTTCGGATGATAGGCATTTAACCCTTCCTGCCCTTTCATAGAATGATGCGATTCTTGTCCCGAGATATGCAGGATATCCTTCTTCTCCAGGCATCTCTTCAAGCCTTCCAGATATTTCCCTCATTGCCTCTGCCCATCTTGATGTTGAATCCGCGAGCAAAACAACAGAATAACCCATATCCCTGAAAAATTCAGCAATTGTTATTCCAGTATAAACCGAAGCCTCTCTTGCTGCAACAGGCATATTAGATGTGTTTGCTATAAGAACCGTCCTTTCCATTAATGGTTTACCTGTTTTCGGGTCAATGAGCTCAGGAAATTCTATAAGAACATCCGTCATTTCATTCCCTCTTTCTCCGCAACCAACATAAACAACTATATCAGCATCAGACCACTTTGCAAGTTGATGCTGTGTAACTGTCTTTCCGGAACCAAAAGGACCGGGAACACATGCAGTTCCGCCTTTTGCAACCGGAAAGAAGGTATCTATAATCCTCTGGCCTGTGAACATTGGAATAACCGGAGGTTCTTTTTCAGTATAAGGTCTTTCTTTCCTCACAGGCCATTTCTGTATCATTGTTATTTCTTTTATTCCATTCTCTGTTTCTATCAAACACACAACATCCTCAACCTTGAAATTACCTTTTCTTATCTCCTTTATCTTTCCTTTTATACCTAATGGAACCATTATCATTGTTTTCACAATATCTGTTTCCTGAACAAAACCAAGGAAATCACCGTATGAAACCTCATCACCTTCTTTCTTTAAAGGGTTAAATTCCCATATCTTTTCCCTATCAAGTGCAGGTATATGGATTCCCCTTGTTATGAAATCCCCTACAAGAGCCCTAATTTTATCAAGTGGTCTTTCTATCCCATCATATATAGAACCGATAAGACCGGGACCAAGTTCAACTGATAATGGTTCACCAGTTCCATAAACGGGTTCACCTACTCCTATTCCAGAAGTTTCTTCATAAACCTGTATAGACGCAAGGGAACCTTTCAGTTCGATTATCTCACCCATTAGTTTTTTCTCTCCAACATATGCAACATCATACATCTTTGCATCCTTCATACCATCAGCAATAACAAGTGGTCCTGATATTTTTACTATTCTTCCTTCAATCATTCATTCCTCCCACTTCTATTCCAACTGCTTTTCTTATAACATCCCTTAATATTTTCTTCCCTATCCCCTCTTTTTCCTTGTAAATTCCCGGGATAGGAAGTAATGTAACTTCAGGTAAATAAATATAGTCAAGATAGTTAAATGTCGCAAGGACATTTTCTGTTATCAATATCAAATTATAACCCTTAGAAATTATCGTTTTCAGTATCTCTTCGTTGTTTTCACCACTTGAAAAAGTTTCTATACCAATTGCCTTAAATGGTTCAATAAGTTCCTCTGGACCAAAAGCAGCTATCTTCATACTATTATCCTCTCAATTATTTCATTATTTTTAACATTATAAAATTTTCCTATTAATACTATTCTTATGTTTTTAATCTCAATCAATTTTTTTAGAATATAAGCAACAACAGGTTCAGGACCCAAAGATATATATTTTGTTGTATCAAGATACTCACAGACTAATTTATTGAACAAGTTTTCCAACTTCACAAAAGAGTTTTTTTCATTCAAAAATTTTACCCCTTCATCAAGTGGTTTAAAATAAATCCATCTTTTCATGTAATTGGGTATTTCAGAAATCTCTTTTTTTGAAAGCGAAAATAATAATTCTAACGGGATAAAACCACCTTCTGATAATATGTAGTTTAATAAACTCAAATCTTCATTCATGTATTTAATCCTTATTAAAGAACTTAGATTCGAGATATCCGCTAAAATTCTGAAATAATCCTGAAGAAATGGTGGATAAGAATTGACGCAGATATAATCAAGATAAGATTTATCAAATACAAAATCTATAAACCTTTTTTCTTTTTTATCATAATAAACCTTTATTGCTTCCTGGACAGCATCCTTTAAATAATCAGGTAATAGCTCATATTTTTCTTCCGTTAATATATATTTCAATCTATCAGGGTTTATATTCCCAAATGGTAAGGGTTCTGAAATCTTAATATCAAATATTTTCTCAAGAAGAAGTATCTTTGCGTTATAGAAATCGTAATCCATCCTAAACGAAATTTTTATCCTTTCCTCTGGAATCAGTTCATCCATAAGTCCAAAGATTATCATTTTGTGTTTATTAAGTGTATTCTCTAATGTATTCTGATTCAATAAAAGGTTCACTTCCATTGAAAAATCACTCTCAACAAGGATTTTTGGAATCTCTTTAATATCCGAATTAGCCATCCTTTCATAATCAGAAATATCAAGAATGTGGATCTCAAGGCTTCTAACCCTACCAAGAGAATATGCATATTCAGGATTTTCAATAAACCTCTGTGGAAAATGTTCCAAAATCTTATCCAAAAATCTCCTCCACTATCATTGCTCCTTTATTTTCGTTTATTTCTTCTATAATATCGTCTAATGTAAAACGACTCTGTATTTTCTTTCTATTTACAATGAAACCAAATTCAAAATTACCATCTTCATTTGAAAGAGTAAATTTCAATCCTTTGTTCTTGGAATATTTTTCAATTGCCTTTCTTAATTTTTTTGAATGAATCTTACCTACTATAAGTTCATCCTTCTCATTTGAGATAAAGGAACTGAGATTTTTAATTATGAAATCAATATATTTTGTTTCGTTCCATCCAAGCATTCTTTTCTTTATGCTATTAGAAACTTCATCAAGGATTTCCTTTTTCTTAAGCAATATTAATTTGTTCTCTTCAACCTCTTCAAATATTCTCTTTCTTTCAGCTTCACTTTTTATGATTTTTTCCTTTTGAATCAAAGCTTCATGTATCATCTGTTCTTTTTTTTGATTCGCATCAGAGATAATCTTTTCAACCTCTTTTTTCGCATCGTTTAGTATTTTTTCACATTCTTTTTGAGCATCGTGGAGTATCTTATCCTTTACCTTGCTCATCTTGACCTCATAATTTTAATATTAGGAATAGAGAAGTTAAAAGCCCCAGAATAGCATATGTTTCAACCATTGCCGCATATATTACAGCCTTCATAGTTGCTTCAGGCCTTTTTGCACTCATCTCAACACCTGCTGCACATACCTTACCCTGAAAAATACCTGATATGAGTCCTATTAATCCAACGGGTAAAGATGCGATGAGATACTGTATTCCTTTTGCAACATCCATATCAAACAATGGATTACCAAGAAGACCTATTTTAAGAACTATAAAAAGGGCAATAATGAAGCCATAGAAACCCTGTGTTCCCGGTAATGCAACAAGCAAGAAAAGCCTTCCAAATTTATTAGGGTCTTCTGATAAAACACCTGCTGCTGCCCTTCCGGGATAACTTACACCAAGGCTTGAACCAAAACCTGCAAAAAGTGCGGCAATACCTGCTCCTAACATAGCGATAAAGAAACCAGACATCAAACCTCCTTTTTTAATTTTCTTAACAAGATAAATTTTTCTGATTTTCCAAAAGGCTGGAAAGGTTCTCCACCACCTTCATAAAATTTGGTGAAGAATTCAACATATTGCAACCTTATTGTATGGACAAACGCACCAAGGACATTCAAACCAGCACTTATTGTATGGCCTAATAAAAAAATTATAATAGCAATCACAAATCCAATAACCGGTATCTGTTTCATGAGATTCACTATAATATTAATAGACATAGCAATACCGCCTGATACCATACCAAGTGCCATAATTCTTGAGTATGATAAAACATCACCGATCATACCAAAGAAACCACTGTACAGTTTATAGAATCCTTTAAGGAATGAAATAAAAATATTTCTTCCACGCCAACCAAAAAGAAGTATGAGAATGACAGGTAATACAAGAGGAATCAGAAAAATCGGTGAAAAACTTATCTTCTTTAAAAATGATAACAATAATATAACAATAATATAAATCCAGAAAAATAACCAGGCAAATTCATTACCTATAAAATCTATATATTCCTTTCTTTTTAACCTGAATATAGCACTTATTATGAAACCATATATTATCTGGGTTATACCTATTCCCAATGAAAGTATAAAGAATTTGATAGGTTCCTTAAAAGGGTCAAACCACATTGTCTTTTCACGAATATTCTTTAAGAATGGAAGAACCGAATCAATATCACCAAAAAAACTACCAAGAAGGATACCGATAAAAACAGTAAAAATTCCTGATATTATAAATATCCAGAGGTATTTTTCACCGCCTTTCAGCCTTTTTAGAAGGAAGAAACATACAAGGGATAAAATTATACCATAACCTGCATCAGAAAAACAGAATGCAAATATTATTGCGAAGAATGGAGCAAGATATGTTGAAGGGTCAACCTCGTTATATTTCGGAAGACCATACATATTTGTTACTGCTTCAAATGGTCTTGTTATCTTTGGATTATCAATAATAACAGGGACATCATCATTTTTTAAAGGTTCTGATATCTTATAGTCTATATGTGAGAATTTTTTAAGGATTTTAGTAATTTCCTTTTCATCCTCATATTTTATCCAGCCTGTTATGAAAGAGAAATTTTCAGAATTTAGGAATTTTTCCCTTACGGTTCTTCTTGTTAGTTCTGTATTATAATATTCGAATGCAACAATGAATACCATTTTTTTTGTGCTCAATTCTTCAAGTCTTTTTCTAATCTCTTTAATCCTTAGATCAAGTTTTTTTTCTAACTCATCAATTGATTTAATATTTTCAGAAATTGTTCCTTTGAACATTGAAAAGTCAATTATTTCATAGTCAAATTCGCCAAGTATCTTAAAAAAATTATCTTTTTCACTCTTAGGATAAACAAAAAGAATACCATTTTCTGTCTTATCTTTAAAAATAGGGATAATATCAACAATTTCATCTTTGAATCTTGATTCAACCTCTTCGAAATTTTTATTCTTAATCAATACAAGATTTAAAGAATAATCCGTTCCTTCTCTTATCTCTTCTACTGGAATCTTCAAATCTTTCCATTTCTTAAGTTTCATTCTATCATTTTTCGCGCTTTCTTTCTTCATAATCAACGCGTGTTCCTCATTATTTAGTTTCAATACCTCATTAAGAATATCATCATTGAATTCTTTTATTAATCTATTGTAATCATCTTCTGAAATCTCATATCTTATATCGACGAAATTACTCAGTATATCTTTATTTTTTTCATATTTTTCAAGTATTTTTATTGCTTCTTCTATCTTTTTAACCTTGTTCTCAAGTTCTTCTTCTTTAAACTGAATATCCTTAAAATATTCATCAGGGATTGATTTTGATATATCACTTATATGTAAAATACATTTTTCCTGAATATCGTTAAGAAATTTATCAATCTCGGCATTATGTATTACTATATTTATTTTTTTTATCTTTTTTACACCCATTTATTCAAATTCTTTTAATATTTTTTCAACAACCTTATCTATTTTTTCCTTTGATTTTTTCTCTATCTCTTCAATTTTTTTTGGAAGTTCCTCTCTCATTTTTTTAACTATCTTTTCACCCTCTTTTTCTCCGGTTTCTTTTGCCTCTTTTAATATATTCTTAACCTCTTTTTCTACATTTTCAATTATTTCTTTAGCCTGTTTTTCTGCATTCATTATCATTTCCCTCGCCTTTTTCTTTGCATCTTCAACCATCTCTTTTGCCTTATTCTCTGCTTCCTTTATCTCTTTTATCATATCAAATTCCATAAACACTCCTTTTTATGTTAAAATTATATAAATCTTTATTCTAAATTCTACAATATAATCTTTTTGTGTCAATGATTTTATTCTCTTTATATCTACAATGAATCAAGGGATAATTTTTTACTTCTTCCTCTTAATATATTTTTCAAAACCTTCCTTATCAATCCAAGATTCAAAGAAGTTTCGCTCTCAAATCTTCCCAAATACGCCTCCTTTGCCTTACCAAGTTCATAACAGGTTGAATTTTCAATATCAATAAGTATCCCTCTTAATCCGGATTCCCTGAATTCTTCCTGATGTTTTATAAAGAATGCCTCACAACAACTTCCTATATAATCTTTGATACCTTTCCTTTTCATTATCTCAAAATTGTAAAGCAGGTTTTCAAAACTTAAAATGGTTATTGGTTTAAGATTAAAATCATAAGAAATTCTATATGCATCCCCAACGCTGCATTTCCCACATATAAGACAATCATTCTTTCTCCTGTAAACACATCCTGATTTCTTTGAACAGTATGGCAGGAGGAAAACCTCAGGGGAAAAATCCTGAATATCCTCTAAATTCACGGTAAAAATCTTATTCACTTCATTCGGGCTAAATTTTAACTTCAAAAGTTCTATTTTTCTAAATATCTCATCAAAGCAACCATTAAAAGATTCCTTTTCATCTTCATCATCAAAAAATTTATTTATAATATCATTTATATTTTTTTTATTTATTGATACATTCTTTATCATCCTCTCAAAATCAAGGATTTTCCTTTTGTCTTCAAAGAAATCACCTGTTACAAGTATTGAACGAATCATCCTCTGTCTTGTGTTAATAATGGCATTAACCTTAACTGTCCCGAATCCAGACCTGTAAACTGATTTGATTAATCCCTGTGTATTTTTAGGTAGTTTTATCTTATCTATCCATTCCAAAGATGAATAATATGGCAAATATTTATTATGTAAATTTATCTCTTCATCTGTTAACTCACCATCATATAATTCAATACCAAGTTTTTCAATAAATGCATCTTTAAAGATATTTTTAAGTTCCTCCCTTTCAGGTATCCTGCCCAATTCATATTCTAAGCACGTAACCCTTTCTCTTACTGAATCTATCTCTTTTGGTTTTAATTTCTCTATAGGAACCTTCAACGCATAAAGCATCTTCTCAATCCTGTCCTGTACAAGCAAAGTTCCCTGAAAAAGAAAATTTCCTTTATATATAGCACCACCCATTCCTGATATTTTTCTTCCGTTCACTTCGACATCATTTCTTAATTTAAAAACTGCATTTATACCCAATTTTTGCAAGGCATAAGCACATATATTACCAAACAATTCATTCATCTCCTGAAGATTCATTTTAAATTCATCTATTTTGCCAATTATCTCCCAACCAATCTGTGATTCATCAAAATAAATTGCACCTCCACCTGTTATCCTCCTGTTTATATCAATACCATTTTCTTTACAATACTTAACCCTTATTTCCTGTTCTACTGACTGAAAATTCCCAACAAGTGCACAATGTGGGGAAAAAGAAAGGAATCTTATTGTAGGTGGTATCCTATCTCCAAGTTCAAGCATAACCTCATCCATTGCCATATTCCAAGCAGCGTTCTTATGATTCGTATCAATTACCCTGTATTTCAAATTTCTTCACCTTATTTTTTAACAATTTTATCTTTTTAAAAGTTTTTTGAATCCTCTTTCCGCAAGTAAAAAATATTATATTTTTTATCAAGAAAAAATCAAGATAAAGTATTATAAGTTTGTACTAAATTCTTCTTAAAATCTTAGAACTTATATTTATTAAATAACAAAAACTTTATCCTTAAAATTTGTAAATGTTAGTTTTCTTAATCCTTCTTTTTCTTACTTCACCAATATCATCTTCTTTGTATCTTTAAAATCATTTGTCTTCAACTCGTAAAAGTAAACACCTGATGGAACACGTTTACCATTACTATCTTTCCCATCCCATACAACTGACATCTTCACTACCTTACCTTTATTACCAACTGATAATAATCCTTGACCATTATTCACCAATGTTTTAACCAGCTCACCTGCAAGATTAAAGATTTTCAGTGTAATATACCTTGTATCATTTGAAACCCAGTAGGTGATAATAGTCTGTGTTGAAAATGGATTAGGATAATTCTGCATTAATTTACTAACTTCTTCTTCCTCCTCTATACCCGTAAGTCCCCAATCTGTTAACTTCGCATAAATATCATAACCCTTACTCCTCCGATTATCCAGCCATACAAAACCTATTATATTGTTATTACACGCAATACCTCTTTGGGAATTCCATTGATTCCAAAATGGAAGTGAATCAGAATTTATTATAACATTTGCATCTATAGGATTACCAAGGTTATCATATTTCTGCCCCATTATTTCAGGGTCTCCATCAGGATTTCTATAATCGGTCCAAGTGATCACAAAGTTATTACCATCAGGACTCATTCCTATTGAAGGATTCTCTTGTCCATATTCCCCAATATCATCATTAACCCTGAAATTATTACCCTGTGCTGTTCCTGATGCATTATACATTTGGGCATAGATATCAGAACCCCCATTCCGGTAATCCTCCCATGTTATGCAGAAATTACCATCTGAATCCATCGCTATTGATGGATAATATTGAACATATCCCCCAACATCGTCACTAACCTTGAAGTTTGTCCCTTGTGGTATACCTGATGCATTATACATCTGGGCATAGATATCTGGATCCCAATTGTTCCGGTAATCATACCATGTTATACAGAAATTACCATTTGAATCCATTGCTATTGATGGATTATATTGACCATATTCACCAACATCGTCATTAACCTTGAAGTTTGTTCCTTGTGGTATACCTGATGCATTATATATCTGGGCATAGATGTCAGCATCCCAATTGTTCCGGTAATCTACCCATATTATGCAGAAATTACCATCTGAATCCATCGCTATTGATGGATTATATTGAGGATATCCAGTTAAACCATCACTAACCATGAAATTCGTCCCCTGTGCTGTTCCTGATGCATCATACCTCTGGGCATAGATGTACGTTCCATTTCGGTTGTCTATCCATGCTATACAGAAATTACCATCTGAATCCATCGCTATTGATGGATAATCTTGTTCATTTGTTCCAACATCATCATTAACCATGAAATTCGTTCCCTGTGCTGTTCCTGATGCATTATACCTCTGGGCATAGATATCAGAACCCCCATTCCGGTAATCCTCCCATGTTATACAGAAATTACCATTT
>CBFGJG010000012.1:0-46864 GCA_965649055.1 Caldifarciminota bacterium | reverse complement strand
AAACTCTACAAATTATAACCACAGTTTTTGTCTTGACAAGAGGGTCGCAGTACAAATCCCTCTCAAATTTATACTTATATTCTTTCTCTATCAATCTACCAATTGCTTGAATAAGGGCAAATGTATGTGGACTATATTTTTTATAAGCATGAACTATAACAATACATCCTACAATCTCATTATTATAAGAAACTGGATAAGCATAACATGAACCATTCTTAAATATGTTAAGATAGTATTCTTCACCTGATAGATAAAATGGTCTTCTTGTCTTTAATGCCATACTTACTGCTGTTGTCCCACATTCTTCCTCTTTGAGAAAAACACCTTCCCTTATCCCAATAGATATCCTTTCCGATGTTTTCCCCTCTTCACCTTCCATCTTTAGTATACAACCTTCTTTGTCCGTTATTAAAAAAATAGTGTCAGATTTCGATAAAACATCTTCTAATAAATCAATAAATAAAATTGATACATCGATAAAGATTTCATTCCTTAATCTCCTGTTTTTAATCTCCCATTCAGTAAGATGTGTTTTAAAGAAATTCTTTTCTCTATCAAGACCAATCTCCTCACAATATTTATGAGATTCTTCTATTAACCTTTTACGAACCATATCTCAACATACCATAAGAAACTTATCCTGTCAATAATTTTATATAAAAATTTCATTCCTGATTTTTAATTCTTTAAAAATCAATAACATTTATCATTGGACCATCCTTAAAAATCACTGTCATGGACTGACATTACTGACATTTTTATTATAATACCTTATTTTTTAATAAATTACAAAAAATGACATTTACTGACACACTGACATCTTCATAAAAATTCAATAAATTTCATTATATCTTCTTTTCTTTCAAGTATAACTTCTATTTTTTCTTTTATATTAAATCCTTTTATTTTAATCTTTTTCACAATCTCTCTTATTTTCTCTTTATCAAGTTTTCCTTCAATAGTTAATGTGTATCCATCTTTTAATTCTTCAATCTTTGAAATATTTTTTCTCTCGCAATTAATTTTTATAAATAGCCATTTGAATATCCTTTCCATATCCTCTGGCATTTTACCGTAGACATCTTCAAGGTATTTTTTTAATTCTACTATTTCATTCTCGTTTTTTACACTGAATATCTTTCTATAAATTTTTATCCTTTCTTCATCATTGCTTATATATCCAAATGGTATAAACAAGGGTCTTTTTAGAATAATCTCTGTTGTTATACCCTTTTTACCTTTTTCTCCTTTTATTTCTTTTATTGCATCTTCAAGTAACCTCATATACATGTCATATCCAACATCTTCAATAAATCCATGTTGTTTTAATCCAAGCAATGTTCCAGCGCCTCTTATTTCAAGGTCAAGGAGTGCTATTTTAAAACCTGCACCAAGGTAAGAATAGTTTTTTATTGCTGAAATCCTTTTTAATGCTGTATCTGTTAGCCATTTTGGAATAACAAGATAACAGAATCCCCTTCTTAAAGACCTCCCAACCCTTCCCCTTAATTGGTGCAGGTCACTTAAGCCAAACATATGTGCATCGTTTATAATGATTGTATTCACATTTGGTATATCAAGACCTGATTCTATTATAGCAGTTGAAAGGAGTATATCATATTTTTTATGTATGAAATCAAGCATTATATTCTCAAGTTTCCTTGAATCCATCCTTCCATGTGCAACTGCTATATTTAAATCCGGTAATATTGATGAAAGTTTTTTCTTTACCCTTTCTATCGTCTCTATCCTGTTATGAACAAAGAATACCTGTCCACCCCTTTCTATCTCCCTTATTATAACATCTTTTATTATCTCGTCGTCCCATCTTATCACCTCTGTTATAACACTCATCCTACCGGGTGGTGGTGTCTCTATAATAGAAAGGTCCATAAGACCATATAGAGCCATATTCATTGTCCTTGGAATAGGTGTTGCACTCATTGACAAAAAATCAATATTTTCTTTCAAATGTTTTATCTTATCTTTTTGACGAACACCAAACCTCTGCTCTTCATCTACTATTAAAAGACCAAGGTCTTTAAACTGGACATCCTTTGATAAAATCCTGTGGGTTCCTATAACAATATCAACCTTCCCTTCCTTTATCCCTTCTATTATCTCTTTTTCCCTCTTCTTTGTGAACCTTGATAACAATTCAACAACCACAGGATATCTTTCAAGCCTGTTCTTGAATGTCATATAATGCTGTTCAGCAAGGATTGTTGTAGGTGTAAGAATTGCAACCTGTTTACCATCTAAACATGCCTTAAATGCAGCCCTTAATGCAACTTCTGTTTTACCATATCCAACCTCACCGCATAAAAGTCTATCCATAGGTGTTTCTTTTTCCATATCATTTTTTATCTCTCTTATTGCCTTTATCTGGTCTTCTGTCTCATCATAAGGGAATAATGCCTCCATCTCTTTCTGTTCTATTGTGTCCTCGCTGAATTTAAAACCTTTTGAAGCCTTCCTTTTTGCATAAAGATTTAACATCTCTTTTGCGATATCTTTAAGTTTCTCCTTTGTTTTTTCTTTTTTCTTCTCCCATTTTTCCTTTGATAATGGTTTTACATCTGGTTTTTCCTTTCCAAGATACTTTTTTATAAGATAAATTTTATCTATCGGGACTAAGACCTCGTCGTTTCTTCCAAATCTGACTTTCAGAAATTCAATTGTAATATTGTGTAATTTTTCTTTCATTAATCCCTCAAAAACACCGATACCAAAATCTTCATGGACAACGAAATCACCTTCATTAAAATCTTCAATATCATAATCAGGTAATTCAATCTTTTCATATCTTATCCTTGTAAAACCAAAGATGTCTGATTCAGTTATATATATCTTATTTATATCTTCTATAACAAATCCTCTTGATAAATGACCCAATCTGAAATTTATGTCAGAGCCATCAAGGATTTCCTTCATCCTTTCAATTTCACCTTGAGATTCGAGGATTACATTAACATCATATCCTTCTTTTTCTTTCAAAAATCTTCTTAAAAGATTCAGGTCTCTGTTGAAATTCGGTGCTGGCAAAACTGGGAAGTTTGAACCTTCTGGTGAAATGGTTATATCTGGTTTTATACCTTCTATCTCTTTTGAAATCACAAAGAAATCATTGATTTTTTCGATAAATTGGACCTTCTCTTTTTTTATTCCAAAAATACTTATTTTTTCTATTTCTTTCTTAGACCTGTTTGTGAAGATATCGAACTCCCTTAATGAGACAACGATATCATTATCAAGTTCCAATCTTACAGGTAAATCCCTCTCATACGGGAAAATATCTATTATAAAACCTCTTAAAGAAAAATCACCTTTCTGGAAAACCCTTTCTTTTCTTTCAAATGAGTTTTCTGTTAAAAATCTCAAAAGTTTTTCATAGTTAATTTTACTATCTTTTCCAATCTCAATCTTCTCAATTTCCTGTATATCTTTATAAATGTCTTCTTCACTCACAACAAGAACATCAAATTTCTTACTTTCAATCAATGCAGAAACTTCTTTCTCATCATAAAAGAGGTGAACATCTTTGAAAAAGAAAAGAAGGTCTTCGTAAACCCTTTCTTTTTCTTTTTTGTCCCATATCAAGAGAATCGGCTTTTCATCTGAAAAAGCATAACATATAAGAACAATACCGGGATATTCAGGATAAGTATAACTTTTATCTTTTATTTTCTCAAGAAATGATTTTAGCTCAATATCCATAATTATAAAATATAATAAAAATTTTTCTTTACAAATATTTTTCAATTGTTATCTTAATAAAAATGGAGGTTCTATGGAAATAAAAGATATCTGCAAGTCTCTGGCAATAGAGATGCGAAAGAAAGGTATATATCCTTCCTGTTTATATCAATATTCAAGTGGTTCATTTGTATTTCAAGACAAGAATGAGAAAAGGATCACTGATATTCCAACGATTGAAGGAATAGTTCTTTCTGTATTCAATGGGAATGAGACAGATGAATTTGCATCATCTGATATAAATTATGAAAAATTGTTAAAAGAAGCGAAAACTTTGAAGGAAAAAATTAGATCAAAGGGTTTAGAGTTCCCTGAAGAAAGGATTGAAAAAGATTTTTATACAGAATGTGAGATAGACCCAAAGAATATAAGCATAAATGAAAAATTGGAATTTGTAGAAAGACTTAAAAATATGCTTATAAACAAGGATAAAAGAATAGTGAATGTTCAGACTGCATACATTGAATCTGAAGATACAAAGATTTTTTCAGATGGTTTTAAAACACTTTCACAGAATATAAAAAGAACAAGATTTTTCCTTTTTGTCCAGCTTATACAGGAAAATATAGTTCGATGGAATTATCTTATAAAGGGAAAACAGGGTGGATATGAAGTAACAAAGATTTCCGATGATGAAATATTTGGGACTCTGGAACATGCCGTTGAACTATTATCCGCAAGGAAGATAGAGCCTGGTTTTTATGATGTAATAGTAGACCCATCTGTTGCTGGTGTTATTGCGCACGAGGCATTCGGACATGGTGTTGAGATGGATATGTTTGTAAAAGGAAGGGCAAAGGCAAAGGAATATCTCGGGAAAAGGGTTGGTTCTGATTTAGTTAATATCTATGACGACCCAACAATCCCCGGTGCCTTCGGTTCTTATTTCTTTGATGACCAGGGGACAATTTCAAAAAGAACACATATCGTCGAAAATGGTATTTTTAAAAGAGGTTTAACAGACCTTTTATCTTACGTAAAGTTGAAAACAGAAAGAAGTGCAAACGGGAGAAGGGAATCCTATAAAAGAAAGGTTTACGCAAGGATGTCTAATACATTCTTCGGCAAAGGTGAAAAAAAACTATCCGACATGATATCTAATCTTGATTCTGGTATATTCATTGAAAAGGTTGAAGGTGGAATGGAAGACCCAAAAGGATGGGGTATGCAGGTTAATGCACTTGTTGGCAGGGAGATAAAGAATGGGAAATTCACAGGTAATATATATTCTCCAATAATAATAACAGGATATGTTCCGGATATTTTAATGAGTATTACAGAATGTTCAGATTCATTTGAACTTGATTCCGGTGGATGTGGAAAAGGTCATAAAGAACTTGTCCCGGTTTCAACAGGTGGACCTCATTTAAGATTGAAAGCGAGGTTAGAATGATAGAAAAAATAAAGAATGAGATAGCAAGAAATAAAATTATATCAGACTGGAAATTAAAAGAAGTTGAAGAGACTTCAAGACAATTCTATTTTTTAAAGACAAAAAAAGAGTGTGAAAAAAATGTCTATGAGAAAAAGTATTATTTAACGGTTTATGTTGATAAAGAAGGGAAAAGGGGGGAATCTACTGTTACAATAAAGACTGAAGAAGATATTAAAAGAAAGATTGAAAATGCAATAATAGATGCATCTATGGGATTAAATCCTTACTATTCATTACCTGAAAAATCGAGATATCCTGATGTTAAGATAAAAGAAAAATCAGAACCTGAAAAATTTCTTGAAAATTTCTTTGATTCCCTTAAAGAAGAAAAGTGTGTGAAACTCTCTTCATGTGAACTTTTCTTGACAAATAGAAAATTAAGGTTTATGAACAGCAGGGGAATAGATGAAGTATTAGAAGAATCATCAGATTATTTTGAATTTGTTCTAATCTCAAAATCTGGTAATAATGAATCTGAGTCCCATTCAGAATTAACAAGAAGAAGACTTAAGGATATAAATATTAAAAAAGTTGTTTCTGAGATTGCAAAAAGGGCCCGGGATTCTTTAAAAACATCCCTACCAAAAACCGGAAAATTCAGTGTTGTTATAAGTGGGCCTGAAGTTCTATCTTTATTTATGCCAATAATATTCCATTCTTCTGCTGAGGCAAAATATAAAAAAATAAGCCTTCTTGAAAAAGATAAAGAATGGATAAAAGAATGTGAATATGACAGGATGACATTAATAGGTAATGCATTGATGGATTATGGAAATGATTCATATCCATTTGATGAAGATGGTGTTCCTAATCAAAGAAAAATTATTATAGAAGATGGAATATTTAAGAATTTCTGGTCTTCTAAAAAATATGCTGATTATTTAAAAATAGAACCTACTGGAAGTTTTGGTGATATTGAGTTAAAAACGGGTAATACAAAATTTAATCTTCTTTTAAAAGAAGAAAAACCTGTTTATCATATTGTTGAGTTCTCTGCTGGACTTTGGCCTGATGATTATACCGGAAACTTTGGTGGTGAGATAAGGCTTGGTTATGAGATATACAAAGGGAATGTTAAACCCATAAAAGGTGGGTCTATAAGGGGAAATGTATTTTCGTGTTTTTCAAAGGCTTTATTTTCAAAGGAAGAAGAATTCTATGGTTCGTATAAGGGTCCTAAAGGGATAAAACTTTTTGATATAACAGTTGCGGGAGGATAAGAATGTATATAAAAAATTATCTTGAGGACTATGTTGAGGAAATTGCAAGGGAACAATTGAAGAAATACAAAGAATACAAAGATAATGAGAGGATACTGATGGATGTTATGGCACTTGCTTTAAATAATCTAAAACCTATGTATGTAGTGCATGATAAAGGACATATATTAACAGAAGTAAAATTGTCCTCTGACCATATAAGGGCACAGGTTTTGGTGCAGGTTTTATCTGCTATTAAAAAGGTCCTCTCAAATCCTGAATACAAATGAAGGTCGTTAAATTTGGTGGAACATCACTTGGTGATATTGAGCGTGTTAACACTGCTATAAATTCAGTTATAGAATATTCGAAAAAAAATGAGAAGATAATCGTGGTTGTATCTGCAATGGATGATGATACGGATATACTTCTTTCTCTTATAAAAGGTGTGGGTGCAAGAGAAGAACCAGAATTTATTTCTTTAGGAGAGATAAAAAGTGCAAGACTTTTCTATTATGGACTCCTTTCAAAAGGTGTAAAGACTCAACTTATAGAACCATATTCTCCTTACTGGCCTCTGTTTGTAAAAGATATGGAGATTATCGAACCTTCCATGGAATCAGCATTGAAGATACTTGAAGATTTTAAAGATATTCAGGTTTTTGTTTTTCCTGGATTTATAGCAATTGATGATAAGGGTAAACTGATAACACTCGGGCGAGGTGGCTCAGATACTTCTGCTTTTATGCTTGGAAAACTTTTCAATGCAGATGAAGTGATTATTGTTACAGATGTTGAAGGTGTATTCAACACAGACCCGAACCTATTTCCTGCTGAAAAGATAAAAGAGATAAGTGCGGATAAACTTATGACACTATCAAGTTTTGGTGCAAGGGTGATGCACGAAGAAGCATTGAGATTCAAGGATAAAAATCAAAAATCAAAGATTATCCACTACAAATTCGGTAATCTCGAATATGAAGGAACAGGTATATTTGGAGAAGTAAAAAGGGAAATATTCTTATTTAAAGGAGATGTATCTCTAATCACATTGCATAAAGAAGATCTGATTAGTAATATCTGGGACATATATGATATAATAAAAGGTTCAAAAATTTTTTCAATAATAACAGGTGTTGATTTTATTGGTTTATACATTCCAACAAAAGATTTAAAATCAATGATAGAAAAAATAATGAAAAGCATAAAATTGGAAATAACAAGCAAAGATGGAATCTCAATGATTGTCTTAAGAAAAGAGGTTCCTGTTGATAGACCAGGTTTAATAAGTTCAATCCTTGAGGAATTAAGGAAGGAGAATATAAGTATAGTTGAGATTTCAAGTATTGGCAGGGAAATACAGATATTTGTAAAGAAAGAGGACTCTGAGAAAGTCCTTAAAATATTAAGAAAGGAGAAATAATGGATAAAGAGCAAAAGCATTTTTTAAAAGAACTCGTCGATAACCCGAGCCCTTCCGGATATGAAACACCTGTTTCAAATATCTGGAAAAAAAGACTAAAAGGAATTGCACAGCATATTTATGGAGACCTTCACGGAAATAGTATTGCTGTTATAAATGAAGATAAAAAACCAAAGATAATGCTTGCAGGTCATTGTGACGAGATAGGTCTTATGATAAACTATATTGATGATAATGGCTTTCTATTCTTCAGGTCAGTTGGAGGATACGATAGGCACATACTTCCAGGTTCAAGGGTTAAGATATGGACAAAGAATGGTAGTATTTTAGGTGTGATTGGAAGAAAGGCAATCCACTTTCTTGAAGAAGAAGAGAAAAATAAGGTTGCAAAATTCGAAAATATGTGGATAGATATAGGTGCAAAAAACAGGAAAGAAGCAAGTGAGTTAGTCTCTATTGGAGATGTTGCGACAATAGATTGTTATTTTGAAGAATTGAAAACAGGTCCATTCATTGCAAGGGGATTTGATGATAGAATAGGTGCATTTGTTGCCGCAGAGACATTAATCTCACTGAAACATAAAAAGGTTAAATCCGCTGTATATGCAGTTGCAACTGTCCAGGAAGAGGTAGGATTGAGGGGTGCAGCGACATCAACATATCACATAAATCCTGATATTGGTTTTGCAATAGATGTTGAATTCACATCTGACCATCCTGATGTGAATAAAAGGGTATTAGGTGATATAAAACTTGGTGAAGGTCCTGTTGTTTTAAGGGGTCCTAATATTAATCCAAAATTATTTGAACTGCTTGTTAATACTGCAAAGGAAGAGAAGATAAAAATACAGATAATGGCAGCACCCGGAAGAACAGGAACAGATGCAAATGTGATGCAGCTTACAAGGGGTGGTGTTGCAACTGCGATAATTGGAATTCCCAATAGATATATGCATACACCTGTTGAGATGATACACCCTGATGATGTAGATTTAGCAATAAAACTTTTAACAGAGGCTATATTAAGAATAAAAGACAGGGAGGATTTTATAATTTGATAAACATAGCAATCCTTGGTGAAAAACAATCTGGTAAAAGCACTGTTTTTGATGCAATTGTTGGGAAAACAAAGCCGGAACATAGAGAAAGGAAAGGCATTGTCATAATCCCGGATAAAAACCTTGATTTTTTACATTCACATTATCCTGAGTCAAAAAAGACAAATATCCATATTGAATTTATAGATACTGAAAAAATAGATTTCAATAATCTTACAATTAGAAATTCCGATATATTCCTTTATGTCCTCCCGATTTTTGAAGGTGCAGGACTTGAAAAATTTAAATCATTCATCGATGATATGATTATTAATGATATTTCGGTGATTGAGAATAGGCAAAAGAAACTTGAAAAATCACACGACAAACTCCACGAGAATGAGCCAAAGATATTAAAAGATATGAAAGAACATCTTGAAAAAGGTAAAAGACTCTCTGAATTTGGCGAGATACCTTTTTATCTTAAAGGTTTCTCTTTCCTTTCTACAAAACCTTTGATATGTATCGGGAATATCTCCGAAAATGACGAAGAAAGCGAGGATGTATACGAAGGTATAAAAATCATTTTTTCAAAATGTGAATTACAGAAAGAGATGTCAGAACTTGAAGAGAAAGAACAGGAAGAATTTAAAAATATGTTCGGAATAAAAGAGCCATTAAGAGAAAAGATTATTGGATATACAAAAGAATTATTAAAACTGATTACATTCTATACTGCAAATAAAAATGAAGTGAAGGCATATTTCATAAGGAAAGGTGAAAATGTCTTAAAAGCAGCAGGTATAATACATTCAGATATGGAAAAGGGATTTGTAAGGGCAAGTGTTATAAATATTGAAGATTTAAAGAGATTCGGGGATGAGAAAAAGGCAAGGGAAGGTGGGTGCTATAAGACAGAAGGTAAAGAATACATAGTTCAGGATGGTGATGTAATCTATATAAGATTCAGTGTTTAATCTATCTTTCTATAAGCATCTTCAGTGATATTAAAAGCAATGCAGCACCAAATATTTTCTTTAAAATATTTGGGCTTATATTCGTCGCTATCTTTGCCCCGATAAGACCACCAATAAAAAATCCTAAACATACGAATGCAGCTATTTTTAGATTCACAAATCCTTTCTTATAATACTCCATAGCTGCAAGCAATCCAATTGGTGGAACCATAAGTGCAAGTGTTGTCCCCTGAGCCATATGTTGTGAGAGACCGAAGATATAAATCAATGCAGGGATAATTATTATTCCACCACCAATACCGATTAGTCCACTTATTATCCCGGATAAAAGACCAAGTAAAATATATAAAAAAAGCATAAAAGCTCCTTTTTTAAAAATATAAATCAGAAAATAAAAAAGGGAAGGATTTTTTAATAACCCTTCCCTTGAAATCTAAAATCCTAAAATGCTATCTCAGGAACAAAATCTTCTCTGACTTCTTAAATCTTCCAGTTTCCATCCTTATGAAATAAATTCCATTCCCGATATTCTCATTCTTATTATTTCTACCATCCCAGATAATATTGTAATAACCAGCTTCTTTTTCTTCATTAACAATCGTTCTAACAAGGGAACCTGTCAGAGAATAAATCTTTATACTCACAAATGTCTTCTCAGGTATCTGATATTCCATCATCACTTTATCTTTTATATTCTTTGTTATATTCAACCCATAAACATCAGGTATTGGTGTATAAAGCACAAGGACATTGTAAGGGTCGTAAATCTTTCTCCTTCCATCATTCATATTCGCAACAAGTCTGTAAGTATAAATATTTCCTTCTTTAACATCCTTATCAATGAAATGGCATTCTTTAGAAAATGGAAGCACTATTATCCTTTCAAAATTATCATTCCCCGATGATTTCTCTATCTCAAAACTTGTTATGTATTCAACATTACTTCTCCATTTTATCTCAACACCATTCCTTGTTGAATATGCAATAAAGTTTGTTATCTCTGTTGCAAGAATACCACCCTGAATCGTAATAACATTATAAGAAGGATTTCCCCATCTTGGGGCCTTTGCAGTATTATCAGCACCCCTTACCCAGATTTTATGGTCACCATAAGCCCATCCTGTTGTTGTTATCGTTGCAATAACATTCTCTACAACAGAGTTAAAACTACCATCCTGCGCAGACATTGCTGTTCCAGAACCAGGGTTTGCAGGTGTTTCACCCCTTGACCATTCAGCAGCATAAACATTTGAGTTCCCACACCCGGAATCAGATATAGTTGCATAAAGAGTGAATCCATTACCCTGAGTGACTGGATTTTGTGAAAACCTTATACTTCCCGCAATTACATAAGGACCTGTTAGGTCTCCACCTGTTCTATTTATCGTAAAATCACCTGTTATTGCCCTTCCTGTTAAAGAAGGATAAACATCTTTATCCTTTGCAATAATCATCACCCTGTACTTATTCCCATTTGTAAGTCCTGTTATATCCCAGTTATATGGAGAAGTCAAAGAAGATGCAGTGTTCTTAACAATAAGATACCATGACTGACCCGAATTTGGTGAATAATAAATGAAGATAGAATCAAGCGAAGCACCATTCCCATTATCAGCAGATGCAGTCCATGCGATACTTATCGTATTTGTTGTATATGTATTACCACCAACAGGGCTTGTTATATTAACAATAGGATGGTTATGACCTATAAGCCATATCAGATGTTTATTAATAAAATCAACCCTTGTGGCTGAAGGGTCATGTGCAGTATCTATCTGCATTATCTCAAATGCAGAATTACAGACCCTTGTTCTATAACCACCCCATACACCATCACCGGATGTCCCAACTGGATCTGTTGATTCCCATCTTATACCAACCCTACCACCTGTTGTTGAATTCCATTTCCATACACCTGTCCCGGAACCATTTGACCATGAAACATTATTCTGTGGTGACATTGAATCCCCTGATGCACCTTCCCTATAAGGATCATATGGTGCAGGTGTTGAAGCATATCCATCTGATATTGGGTCACCAGAATAACCATATAGATTGAAATTACCTTTTGCTGTTAAGTCATACTTATATACTGCCATACAATAGTTCTCATACCATGTCTTTCTTGCAGCAGAATAGTATGGATTACTATTAGGGTCGCAGAATGCCCAGCCAAAATCATGACCTGAATAAAGGATTCTACCACCATTTTCAAGATAATTCTTAATCGTATCCCTCTGTGCATCTGATAAAGGTGGATAATTTTCTCCCATGGATGGCCATACAATTACAGCCTTATATTGTTTCAAAAGGTTTCTTGAAAATTGTGTTGAAGGGTCTAATGTTATAAGCCAGTCATATGACCAGCCTGATTGAATAATTGCATCAGAAATGAATTTAGGATGTGCACCAGGAACAAACCCTTCGAAATTATCCTTTGTCTCAATCACAAGTATATCAGCACCACCTACACCTGTTGTGAATGAATAATGTGCACCACCATTATCATCCTTAACTTTGTTCCCCCTGAAATCCTTCGATTCAACATCAAAATAATAGAGCATATTAGGTGTTAGACCTTTCAGTTCTATCCTGTGCTCCTTTGTTAATGTCAAAGACGAATCCTTAAGATTCAGGTCTGTTGGGTTTGTTCCAAAATATATCTTTGAATCAGCGTCCCTTGTTGTCTTCCATTTAATTACTGCTGTAAAACCACCAACAGTATCTGCGCGAACATTTGATATAACAAAATAATTATTTGCCTGGACAATAGCATAGGTCATTGAAGTCCCGGATGGATTTGGATCAGTATACTGTGCAAATATAGTATCACCATCATATACATCTATCTTACCATTATACCTTCCGGGTGATCCCCAACCAATAGGTATTGAACCTTTATAAACCCAGTTAGAACCTGAGAGTGTTACTGTCTCTGTATCTGTCATCATCTTTGTAAAAAGTTTTACTGTTACTGGTGTTGTTACAGATGAATCCTCGACACGAACAAAAACAGTATCAAATCTTGAATAAACAGGTTTATCAAGGAATACAACACCAGTTGCAGATGTCTTTGAATACCTCACAACAAGTGCATAAGGCTGTGGTCCAAATGGAACATTCTGTGCAATTATGCGAACCTTCCATACACCTGTTGCAGGTGAATTTCTTAAGACTATCTCAACATTATTCAACGTGTCGTAAGAACCTCCTGTTACCGATACACCACCTGAGAATACATTTCCCTTATATTCATTATTAGATGGGTCTATAACTGAAAGATTAAGGTTATTAACAAGTGTTGGATTTGCATTCTCATTTGCAGGATAATCGGTCCAGACAAGTGATACCTTCAAAGAAGATGTATTTGAGCCAACATTGAATCTATATTCGGCAACATCCCCTGTTACAAGTCCTATAGAATCATCAACAATCCCGAGTTTTGAAGCATCTCCCGTAAAATACAAAACAGAATCAAGACACGGCCTTCCAAAACCTGCCTGCTGTGTAGGACCATTTGTGTAATTAGTTATATCAAGCATAGCTGAATTTACAAGGATTGATTTTATAAGAGCAGCGGAAGGTTTCCAGCCATTAGAAGTAACCTGTGTCCCGGTTGGATACCATCCACGATATATATATTCCCAGACAAGCCCTGCAATACCTGCAAGAGATGGACAGGCCATAGAGGTCCCTTGGGAACTTACATAACTTGCATCACCTGTGTTGTAAGAAGAAATAAGTGTCCCTATACCAACAAGGTCTGGTTTAAATCTGCCATCATCAGTCCCTTTTGCAGAATAATTCTGTAAACTCCTTGAATAATCTTGTGATGTTGACCTCCAATACCCAACTGCACCAACAGTAACTCCATTCTTAGAACATCCCTCTGTTGCACACCTATTTGCACCTGAAATACTACTGGCTCCATTATTCCCTGCTGAATGGAAGTTAAGGAAGTCTTTATGTTCCCACATATACATATCAGCACTCCTTGAGAATGTAAGATAATTACCAATATGAACAGTATCATCTGCTGTTGGTGATTGTGGTGCTGAACCCCATGAATTTGACATAATGTTACTACCAAGCCAGTAAACCTTATCAAATAGATTATAAGCATCATTCAGAATAAACATAGTTCCACTTGAACCTACACAATCAACATGTATTATCTTTGCATCCTTTGACATCCCATCACGAGTGGAAGTTCCACCAACAGGTGCATCATTCCCACCAATTGTCCCACCAGTATGTGTCCCGTGACCATCCTGATCACCAAATCCAACTGAATCAGGATAACTTCCACCCCAGTCAGCAGCATTATTAAGGTATGCATATATCTTTCTGTGATTGGGTATTGTGTCAAATGTTGTATAGGAATAAGACGGGTCCCTGAACATATTATGTGTAGTCCTTAATCCAGTATCACACCAGCTCAACCTTGTTGTATTTGCACCGGTAATACCTTTATCCCAAACCCTTCTTGATTGCCAGGTTTTTGTCTGCAATGTGAATTGCGCAGAATCATTGTAAGCATATTTATGAAATCTTTCACCAGTTACAGCAGCAACATCTTCAAGTTCAGCAAGCATTGGAATTATGTTATATGGAATGATAGCATTTATTATTTTATTCCTTCCACCATAGGAGATTATTATCTTACCATTATTTTCCCTTATTGTTTTCTCAACAATACCCAAATTACCATCATCAAAAAGCCTTATAGTTACCTCAACCTCACCTTTAATATCATCCTCAACCGCCTTTACAAGAAAACCTTGAACCTTCATAACAGGTTCATAGTATCCAGCCCATCGAACATAAGGAAGTTTATCAAGGATATTTTTGTAGGATGAATTTCTAACCTTCACAAGATAGGTATAATTGTGGAAGTAATCAATAAGTTCAGCATACTTTTTTAATGTATTGGACCAGTCTTCCCTTATAGGACCATAGAATTGAACAAGCATATAATCGGTATCCTTTTTTAACCTCAAAGCATCTGGTATGCCTGGCCTTGAAACCTTCGGGTCAAAACTTATTCCATTTGAAAACCTAATCTCAAAACCACCCGAAGCCTCATAAAAACCCTTATAAATAGTGAAATCAGAGAAGAAGGAATAATCTTCTCCTGCTTCCTCAGGGAAAAAATAATCCCTGAAATCAAAATTATTCCTTGTTACACCAAAAACAAAAACCAGTAAAACCATAAATACCTCCATTTTTATTTATAATATATAAAAATTTCGTTCCCAATTTTTTGTATTGATTTTCAATATCTTAATTTTTTAATAGTATGCAAATTTTTCAAAACCATGCAATTTTTGCACACTTGTTTGCTTTCTGGTTTCAGGTGCCCGGGAAGTGAGCTTTCTAATTTATAATAAATCATAAAGGTCAATTGAATCACAAAAGACTTTACTTTTTCACATTTTTTTCATTAAAGACTTGACATATAAAATTAATGTTATAAAATAAAAATATGATAACTTTAATGATTTTTCTCTCAAATGCAAATCCTGATATTGTTTTAGAAAAACGATATCAGGAATTTCTTTCAAATGTGCGTGACCTTGCATACACAGTTTTAGCAGATGATTCTACAAGATATGGTTATTACTGGGCAAGAGGATACAATTCTTACAGAATCAATGTTGTTAGAATGGAAAACGGAATCTTAAAATTTTCATATTATTATATAATGAAAGATAACAGATTTTATAAGATTAAATATAATCCTTTAAGGGTTGAAAGGGATGCTTCGTTCCTTGAGCTTGAACATTTGTATGCATATAACTGGGTAGCCTTCCCAATAGAATGTAAATGGGTCAAATCCGGTAGCATTTCCGAGTTTGAATTTGAAAAAGAAGGAGTAAAAGGTAGTCTTTTTGTAGATAATGAAGGGAAATTAAGGAAAGTTGTTATAAAGCATCCTGGAATTACTTATGAAATTATCTATACAAATTATATCAGTTTAGATAATTATAAAAACTTTCCTTCGGAATGGGATTTTATTGCAGGAGACCAGAAAAAGCATTTTAAAATTATAGATGTTTTCTTAAACAAGGGTATGTGTGGACCTTGCACATTCAAAATTCCTCAAGAATCAGAAGAGTAATCTTAAGAATTCATTCTTTAAATATAATTATATTTGTTCTCTCAAGGTTATTAATATTTTTATTATTATATCTTGGTATTCTCACATTGATTTCTTTTTTAAATAAATTCTTTATCCTTAACAGAATCCAGATAAAAACACTTTCTATAATACCTATTTTTTTTATTCCTTTATTCTTTATAAAATACCCAAGGTTAAAAAATCTCATAAAGAAGATAGAACAACGAATAGTTGAACTTCAAGGAAGATTATTCCTTTTGTTTTATCCTTTCAGAACAGAAAAGGATGATGAGAGATTTTATAAAAAAGCAGAGGAAGATGTTAATGAGATTTTATCAAAATATAATTTGTTCAGGTTCTTAGATTTTAAACCATTTATCCCTGTTATTTTATTATTACCGATTTTTTTTATTTATAAAAATTATAAGGATTTAGATGTCATAAATCCATATATTGAGATATTATACAAAAAAGAATTTGTAAGAAAGAACGAAAAATTCTTGTTAATAGCAGATACAAACCTAAGAGAATTGTTCCTTATTGATGGTAAGAAAAAATTAAAATTTTATAAGATTAAAGAAGGATTTGGAATAATCTATAGCGTTCAGAATTCTTGTTCCTTAATAATAAAATCAGGAAGATACAAAAAGTATATCTTTATCAATGTCCTTGATGATTTAAAAATAGTATCTGCTATTACAAAGGTTAAATATCCGGTAAGACTTAACACAGAATATACTGATTCTGTTATTGTAAACAGAATAAATTTTGTTGAAGGTTCAATTTTAACAATTGATGGAAAGTTAAATAGGGAAATAAAGGAAATGTTTGCAAACACAGGATATTATTTTAAAGACGACAGATTTCATATAGAATTTAGAGGGAATAAGGATACATTGATAAAGTTTCATTTCGAAGATGCTTATGGTATAAAATCTGAAGTTTTTAATGTCCAGATAAATATTATAAAAGATAATCCACCTTTTATAAGAATTATTTATCCAACTTCTGAAGTAAAAATAACAGATATATCCATGTTTCCATTATCCTTCGAGATTGAAGATGATATAGGAATTTCATCCTATAGTATCCAGATAGACAAAAATGAGATAATTAGTAAACAAATTAGTTCAAATTACATTAAGGATTCTATGATGATAACATTAAAGAATATGTTGCCAAACGATACATTAATACTTTATGTTAAGGCGAAAGATGTAGGTGGAAAGGTAGGAATTTCCAATCCAATTATTATTTATATGCCACCACTTGAAGAGCTATTTAAAGATATAAGTAAAACGACTGATTTCATAGATGAAGAAACAGGAGAATTACAAAAAAGGCAGGAAGAAATAAAAGAGAAGATAGAAAAGATGATAGAAAAGGGAAATATAACAGAAAAAGATACAAGGGAATTGAAGAATGTTCTTGAAGAACAAAAATCACTAATAGAAAATCTTGAGAATTTGATTGATTTTGCAAAGAACTTAAATTCACCAGAGGTTATGAAAGAGATAGACAGGATAAAAGAATTGCTTGATGAAATAAAGATGGATTTACTGAAGACAATGACAGAGAATCCACCGAAAGATATTTCTGAACTTATGGAAATGAAGATAGAACAGGAAAAACTGCTCAATATGCTTGAAATCACAAGAAAATCTCTTGAGATGATAAAAAGGATATCAGAGATAAACAGGGCGATTGCAGAACTTGAAGATATAAAAGAAAAACAGCAGGCAATAATTGATTCTTTTCCAGAAGCAAATTCATCTGATAAACAAGGAGATATTCAAAAAAACACAGAGTCATTAATTGATAAAAATATAAAGAGCGATATAGAAGAATTAAGAGAAGTAGCTGAGGTTATGAAAAATATGGATATTACAGAAAAAATGAATTTATTAAAGGAATCAATGAAAAATAATAAAATAGATAAGATGCTTTCAAATAAAATAATGAGTGATTTAAATAATCTTATAGATATGCTTAAGAAAAAAAGGGAAGATTTAACAGGCGGTGAAGAGATTAGGAAAAAGTTAGTATTGCTTGCAACAGATATATATTTCATTATAGATAAAATAAATGATTTTCAGAAGATCGGTGATAAGAATACAAAAATAAAATCCTATATTGGAATAATAGAAGGTATAAATAGGGATATTGATGAATCACAAAAACTTTTTATTCTGACATTATCTTTTTCACCTAAGGTCTTTGAAAATCTTATAGAAGCAAGGAATTCAATTGACGATTATTTAAAAAATATTACAAGGAATATTGTCTCAGATGTTTTATTAAATAATGCGACAGCAAAAATGGGTGAGGCAATTATCCTTCTTTTTTCACCTCCGACACAATCAGCGGGTTCAATGCTACAACAGCTTATGCAACTCCAACAACAACAATTATCAATAAATTCTCAGATGAGTATGATTCTACCAATGCCATCTCCACAGAGAGGGGCTGCCTTAAGTGAGCTTGCTAAAAAACAAAGAGAAATAGCAAAAAAGATAGGAGAATTAGGCGAGGCATTTAAACCTTTAAAGGATGAAATGGAGAAAATAGCAGATATGATGGAAAAGAATTATATTGATGAAGAAGTGTTAAAACGTCAGGAGAAGATTATAGAACAATTCCTTGAAGCGGAAAAGTCAATAAGAAGAAAGGAAATTTCAAAGAAAAGAAAATCAGAACCAGGGAAAGAATATCCACCTTTGATTATTGAACTACCCGAAGAAATGGGTGAAAGAAATCTTCTACTTAAAAAACTATTGATGAAAAGATTAAGGGAAGAAAAGATACCTGAAAAATACAGGAAGGAAGTTGAAGAATACTTCTGGGAGATTGTAAAATGATTTTTTTGTTTATATTTGAAGTTAATGAACTTAATTTAAAAAATCTTAATGATCTTCTTTTATCTTATAAAAAGACGAGAGATGAAAGGAGCGAAAAGGAATTCTTAACAATGTATAATAATATAAGACCTTTGGGATTTGATATCTACATTGAATACCTTTTATTAAAGAAAGACAATAGGAAAATTAAAGAAGAGATGAAAAATATTTTTAAATATCTTAAGGTTCAGAAAGATTTCAAAGATACATTAAAACAGATGTATATCTACCGTGGTGTTTTTAATTCGATTGTTCGCCTGAAGGATGATGAAGATTTTTATAAAAATTTAGTTGAATTTATAAAGATAACAGAGGACAAAAAACTTTTTATCCCTGGAAGAAAAAAACCAAGGAATGAAAAAGAAAATCAATATAAAGATGAGATAGTGAATCTTCTAATATTATTTGGTAACATTGATTCTCTTGTGAAGTATGAAAAACTTGATAATTATTTAAAAGGAGAACTTTTAGAAAAAGTGAAGGTTAAAAGGGAAGAAAATATAAGAAATGAGAAGCTGATTTATTATTTAAGAAAAATGCATCTGGATAGTGCTATAATATTTGCAAAATCAGATTACGAAAAGGCTCTTGTTTATTCTTATTTCGGAAATTTTGATAGGGCTGAAGGTTTTTATAAAATGGATTATAAAAATAAAAATTTAATCGTTCTTTTTATACTTTTAAAGTCAGGTAATGAAAATGGAATCAAATATATTTCTTCAAAATTATTAGGTTTAGAAGAAGGCATTCCTGAAAACGACCTTTCAAAATTGTTTTATTCTTTAATTTTTGATACAACATTACAATTTAAAGATACTGATCTTGAACCATATTTAATGTATTTGGAAATTGAAGATAACAAGATATCCGAAGATATTCTTCTTAAGAAATATCCTGATACTTCACCTGCTTTTATAATCAGAAATAGAAAAAGGTAATAAATCCCAGCATTCCAGATGCAATAATCATAATAGAAACAGGAAACATTAATAATTTATACACATCACCAAGTCTTGCACCAAAATATTCTTTTGTTAAAACAAGGCACAGATGTGTTGGGGAAAGAAGAACACCTGCAAAACCCATTATGTAAGCAATACCAACTGCATTCAGGACTATATGATGAGGAAGGGTTTGTAGAAAAGGAATGAACAAAGGAAAGGAAACAGCAACATACGCATGGTTTACACCTGTTAAAAAACCTATCATCAAAGGAATAGTATAGAATAAAAGTATAATCATTAAGAAAGAAGGAATATTTGATAATGAAAGGCTGAATTCATTTAAACCACCAGAACTATTCAGTATGTTTTTAAAGAAGAGGACAAAGAAGATTACGATAATTGCTTTATAATTAACCTCTTTTAAAATCTGTTTAACATCAATTTTTTTTCTTACAAAAAAAAACATAAATGTTAAAAATGTGGATATAAATGTTGATAGAACAATATCAACCTTAAATATGGCAAAAAGGACAACAATAAGTATAATCGGTGAAAGACTGAACAATAGTGGAAAAATATATCTTAAATCCCTTTTAGTTTTCTCTGAATGTATTTTGAATTTTATAAGGACAAACAATCCTGTTGCAATTGCAAGGAATGTAAACATAAATTGATTTTTAGAAAGTTCTTTTAACGGAATCTTACATAATGTTGATGTTACAATAAGCCCGGGATATAATGGCCAGAAATATTCCCAGATGTGCCTGAACCAGTAATTTATGAATGTTAACTTAGCACCATCAAGGTTTGTCCCTCTTGCGGTGCTTTTTACAAGTGGCGCACCTATTAAAGCACCTCCCGGCATCGGTAAAAGCCCTATTAAAGCGGATGGAAGGACAAGCTGCAATGTTTTATTTGTTACAATCCTGTTCACACTATTTTTTAATATTTCCAGGCTTTCACCCGATTCGAGAATAGCACTCAAAGTTAGAACAAAGAATATTATAAGTATAACAGAAATGGTTGACCAATCCTTCAATGTAAAAAGAAAGACTTTTAAAAAATCAATTATTTTTACGCCGAAGAAAAAAGATGTAATAACAGAACAGATAAAAAGAGAAATCCACAGGTCTATTTTCCTTGCAAGAAGTATTATTAAGAATATTATAACAATAGCAAGTTTTATAACAGGCATATCACCTCTTGTATATAAGTTTAGAATAAACAACTATTGATGAAAGCCTTGCCATAATACTCTTGTTCTTCAGACACTTCTGAATGTTGAAATAATTTAAATAGAAGTTCCTTTTCCAGTTTCTTTTAACACATTCTATTTCTTTTCCTGTTAGATAAATGGTTTCGTAAATCTTTTTCATTCCGTTAAGGATGGGTTTCCCATGCCCTGGAAGTATTATTTTGGGGTTTAATTTTTTTAGAATTTTAAATGAACCCAGATAGTCTTCAATACTTGATGTTGGTATTAAAGTATTTGCAGAAAAAGGTTTTCTTTTAACAATCAGGTCACCTGAAATTAGTATCTTTTCTTCCTCAAAGAAGAAACTTACACTCTCAGGGGAATGTCCTGGTGTGAAGAAAATTTTTATTCCATATCTTTCTTCACCATCTTTAAATGGTATAAATTCATTTTTAAATGATTCTTTTCTATAGAATGGGAGTCCAAAAATTAAAGTGAAAAACCTTGATACTAAGAAAATCATTGTTTTTCTTGGACCTTTAATATTCTTTGTTATCCTGTCAACTTCTTCTATTTCTCTTAATATAATACTTTTATATGGATTTTTAGATTTCATATAATCCAGCCCTTCTGGATGTAAAAATACAGGAATGTTTGGGAAATATTTTAGATAAAAGAAATGGTCAGGATGGATATGGGTAAGCCATATCTCGTCTATTTTTTCGTTTAAGAAAATTTTTCTTCCAGGATCAATAAGAATTTTCTTATTCTTTTTTATAAGAATAACAGATGAAAGATATCTTGAAGGCAAATATTCTATTACACCATCATTTAACTTAAATATTTCCAATTTTAATCTAAGTCAAGGGACATACAGGTTATTGTCTTTTGTATTCCCTTTATGCCTCTAATATCCTTAGTTATAATCTTTTTTACTTTCTTTATATCTTCTGCTTCAACATAGCATATGAGGTCATGAAGACCTGTTACTATATGGACATTCTTAACACCTTTAATACTTTTCAACGCCTTTAAAACCTCTTCTTCCTTACCTGTATCTGTGTTTATCAACAAATAAGCTCCAACTGCCATATTTCCTCCCTTTTTAATTATTATTATAAGGTTATATTTTATGTCAATAAAAAACATTCAATTTAATAAAATCTGAATAATAGATTTTAGAATAACTTCTACTGTAATGAAAGTTTTGATTTTTTAAATTAAAATTAGTATTGACTTTTGAATAAAATATTGTAATATTTTTCTATGATAAATAAAATATATATTGAAAACAAACTTGTAAAAAGGGGGATGTATGTCTGGACATTCTAAATGGGCACAAATAAAACATAAAAAGGCAAAGGCTGATGCAAAAAAAGGCCAGGTTTTTACTAAATTAATTAGGGAACTTACAATTGCAGCAAGGCAAGGTGGCGGAGACCCTGAATCAAATGCAAGGTTAAGACATGCAATTGAATTAGCACGAGAAAATAATATGCCTTATGAGAATATAGAAAGGGCTATTAAAAGAGGAACCGGCGAACTTCCCGGGCAGACTTTTGAGGAAATTACTTACGAAGGTTATGGACCCGGTAGTGTTGCGGTTATCGTTGAGACCGCAACTGATAACAAAAACAGGACCACTGCTGAAATAAGACATATATTTACAAAGTATGGTGGTAAACTTGGAACAACAGGTTGTGTTTCTTATATGTTCACTCCCAAGGGAATTATTTATGTTGATAAATCAATAGGTGAAGAAAAGATATTTGAACTTATTGTGGACGCAGGTGTTGATGATATAAAGACAGAAGATGATTCTATTATGATTACTACAGATGTAAAAAATTTCGAATCAGTAAAAGATATTCTCTCTAAAAATAATGTAAAGATAATTGAATCAAAGATTACGAAAATTCCTCAGAATTATGTTCATCTTGAGGGTGAAAAGGCACATACATTACTTAAATTTCTTGATGAGCTTGAAGCCCACGACGATGTTCAAGAAGTTTATGCTAATTTTGATATACCTGATTCTCTTCTTATGGAGGCATCAAAGGATTGAAAGTCTTGGGTATAGATACGGGTCTTAAAAGAACAGGTGTTGGACTATTAGATTTTGATGGTTTTATAAAATCAATTAAATGGAAGACTTTCAATTTTGAAGAAGGTGACCTTGGAACGAGGATTTATAATTACTATAAAAGTATGAAAAACTTTGTAAAGAAAGAAAAACCGGATGTTGCAGTTATTGAAAGCCTTTTTTACGGAAAGAACACAAAAACCCTGATACATCTTGGTGAACTACGCGGTGCATATATTTTATTATTAAAAGAGATGAAGATTCCAATTTATGAGTATTCACCAAGGGAGATAAAGATTGCTGTTACAGGTTCTGGTAATTCAGATAAAGAATATGTTAAATACATAGTGAAAAAGATGTTGAATTTAAAAAAAGAGATTATTGATGATGCATCTGATGCACTTGCATCAGCCCTGTGCTACATATTGAGAAATAATGTTGGATTTCATAAGAGGTAATCCTGTAAGGAAGGACGATAAAGGGATAGTAATAGATGTAAATGGTGTTGGTTTTTATCTTTATCTTACACAGGAGACAATAGATTCAATAGAGCTTGGCAGGGAATACAGCTTCTTCACATATCTTGCAGTTAAAGAAGACAGCTTTGAGCTTTACGGCTTTAAAAATGAGAAGGAAAGGGAGATATTCCTTTCACTTATCTCTGTCCAGAATGTTGGAGAAAAATCAGCCATGAACATCCTATCAACGCTTGGTTATGATACTTTGATTGAAGCTCTTAAAAAAGGAGAGCACTCTTATTTTCTATCTGTTAAAGGTATTGGCGATAAAACTGCAAAGAGGATTGTTCTTGAATTGAAAGGGAAGTTAAGTATAAAAGAAGAACTTCCAGAAGAAGCAATCCTTGGTCTTATAAAACTTGGATTTTCAAGGAAAGAAGCGGAAGAAAAAATAAAAATCGTAATGAAGGATAAAAAAGATCTGTCTATTGAGGATATTATAAAGGAGGTTCTATCTCAATAGACCTTACATCTCCAAACAGGTTTCCTGATGAACTTGACTTCGAGAATAGATTAAGACCAGAATATCTTAATGAATTTATAAATCAAGATAAGATAAAGGAGAATCTGAGTGTATTTATTCAGGCAACGAAGAAAAGAAAGGAACCGCTTGACCATATACTTTTCTTGGGTCCACCAGGATTAGGGAAAACCACAATGGCTAATATCATCGCGAAGGAACTCGGTGTGAATATCATTTCAATATCCGGACCTGTCCTTATAAAGCCGAAAGATCTTGCAGGGGTTCTAACAAAATTAAAACGTTTTGATGTCCTTTTTATAGATGAAATACACAGAATAAATAAACAGGTTGAAGAGTATCTTTATCAGGCGATGGAAGACTTCAGAATAGATTTAATTATAGATGCGGGGACACAGGCAAGGGCTTTAAAACTCAATCTACAACCTTTTACATTGATTGGTGCTACAACCCGTTCAGGACTTCTTACTTCTGCATTAAGGTCAAGATTTGGATATACACCAAGGATTGATTATTATGAACCAAAGGACTTAAAGAAGATAATAAAAAGGTCCTCTAAAATATTGAAAATAGAGATAGACGATGATGCTTCTTTTGAAATTGCACGAAGGGCCAGGGGAACACCAAGGATAGCAAATAGACTTTTGAGAAGAATCAGGGATTTTGCAGAGGTTAAAGGAAAAGGGAAGATAACAAAAGAAATAGCAGATTATGGGCTTGATATGCTTGAGGTTGATGTTGAAGGGCTTGACCCTCTTGATAAGATAATATTAAAAACAATCATAGAAAAATTTAAAGGTGGACCTGTTGGACTGAATACATTAGCAACATCAATTGGCGAGGATGCTGAAACAATAGAAGAGGTTTCAGAACCTTACCTTGTTATGCGAGGCTTTCTTGAAAGAACACCTCGTGGAAGAAAGGCTACCGAATTAGCATATAAACATCTAAAATATAAAAAAGATTCTATAACTTTATTTTAAAGAATTTAATCCTGTGGTGTTATTTCGTAAAGGACCCCGTATTCTGCATCACCTTTTGTGTATATTAAGAAAAGGTCGTATTCACCATCAACAAATTTGAATATCTCCTTTCCTGTCCTGTCATCATTAGGATTATAGTAATAATCATCATCGGCTACCTGGAATGGAAATTGCCAGAACATACTGTAACTACCTTTTGAAAATGTAACAAAATTAGAGATATCATTGGGATTAAAATCTACACAGTATGCCTGAACATTACTCTTCCAGTTCTTTGATATCTCCATCCTCTTAACCCTCTTATCCGAACCATTAAGAAAACATACCTTTGGACCTTTCTTATTATCTTCTGTTAATGTATAATAATTAAGATATCCATCATTACCTATAAGGATACAATAGTTCTTATCTGCTTTTACAGGACAGGACCAGACATCTCCATTCTCATCTGCCCACTTATACCATTCATCGCTGCTTGATAGCTTAAAATAAAGGGTGTAATCACCATATTTTGTTGTATAAGTCATCCTTGTTGCACCATATGATTTCAGATTATACTTATAAACAACAGGATCTCCAGATTCTCCAAGCCTGATATCAACAGGTTCTTCATAAAGATTTACAATGAAGATCTTCGCAGGTTTTGCAAAAATCCCCAGTGCAATGAACAAAACCATAACCAACATAAACTTTTTCATAAAATCCTCCCTTTTGTTTTATATATATTACGCATTTAATAGGTTTTTATTCCATATTTTTTAATTCAAATAAAAAAATTGACAATATCTCAAAAATTCTATATATTCGTAAAAATGGAGGAGTTATGAAAGAAGAAATCAGTTGTGATAAAGCACCCGAAGCTATAGGCCCTTATAGTCAGGCTATAAAATTCGGGAATCTCGTTTTTGTCTCGGGTCAAATCCCTATAGACCCAACAACAGGTAATCTAATTCAGGGTGATATAAGAAAGATGACAGAAGTTGTTTTGACAAATATAAAGAACATCTTAAACTCAATTGGTCTTGATATGAAAAATATATTAAAAACAACGATATACCTTAAAGATATGGCAAATTTTAAGGATGTTAACGATGTCTACTCCACATTCTTTTCAAAACCTTACCCGGCAAGGGCAACAATAGCAGTAAAGGAACTACCAAAAAATGCAGAAATTGAGATAGAGGTTATAGCAGGTTATGGAGATTAATTTTGTAAAAGGTGTTGGTTCAGGTAATGATTTTGTTATAATAGAAAAAAAATATTTTGATAAAGACCTGCCAAAGATCATACTGGACAGGATATATGGTGTTGGCGGCGATGGGTTGATTGTATATGAAAATAATAGGATGTGGTTTTATAATCCTGATGGTACAAGGGCATCTATGTGCGGTAATGGTGTAAGGGTTTTATTTCTTCATCTTTATAAAAACGGTTTGGTAAAGAGTGAGGGTGAAATCAGGACAGATTCCGGTAAGGTCCATTGCAGGATAGTTAAAGATAATGTCCAGATGGATATCCCTTTTTGTAAGATTGAAAGTGAAAATCCTGTAATTGTTCGTTGTGGTGTTCCGCATCTTCTTGTAGAGACTGATAACATTGATAATGTTGATATACTGAAGAAAGGTTTTGAACTATCAAATTTTCTTGAAGAAAGGAATAATGTTGATTTTTATTCAATAAAAAGAAATAAAGTAATTATTAGAACATATGAAAGAGGTGTTGAAAATGAAACACTTTCCTGTGGAAGCGGGATAGCATCAGTTGCATTCTATCTTAATCAAAAAAGATATATTGATAAATTTTTGTTCATTACAAGAGGTGGAAATTTTAATGTTAAAGTTAATAAAAATATTGTGGGCTTAATTGGTGAAATAAAATTCACAATGAAAGGGGTTTTTTTATGGAAGAATTTTTAACTTTTGATGATGTTCTTATACTCCCTGAGTACTCGGATATCTTACCTTCACAGGTTGATGTTTCAACAATGTTTTCGAGAAATATAAAAATAAATATTCCTATTGTTTCTGCAGCAATGGATACTGTTACAGAATCTTCGATGGCAATTGCGGTTGCGCTCGAAGGTGGAATAGGTGTAATACACAAGAATATGAGCATAAAAAAACAGGCTGAAGAGATAGAAAAAACAAAGAGATTTGAATCAGGAATGATTATGAATCCTATAACATTATCACCTGAAGATAATATAAAAACGGCACTTGATTTAATGAAGAAAAATAATATTTCGGGTCTTCCTGTTGTTGATAACAATGGGATTCTTATAGGGCTCATAACTAAAAGGGACTTGCTTTTTGAAGATAATATGAAAATGAAGGTGAAAGAGATTATGACACCTGTTGAAAAACTTATCCTTGCAGAAGAAGGTGTTACTATTGAAAAGGCAAAGGAGATATTTAAAAAGGAAAAGGTTGAAAAACTTCCTATTGTGAAAAAGGATGGAAGATTGATAGGTTTAATAACGGTGAAAGACATTTTGAAGAGGATAGATTTTCCTTATGCTGCAAGGGATGACAGAGGAAGGTTAAGATGTGCCGGCGCTGTTGGAACTGCTCCTGACACAATTGATAGGGCTAAAGAACTTGTAAAAGCAGGAGCAGATGCGATAGTGATAGATACTGCTCACGGACATTCTGAGAAGGTTATACAGATTGCAAAGAGATTGAGGGATATAATAGATGTTGACATTGTTGTTGGGAATATCGGAACGCAGGAAGCTGCAAAAAAACTTGTAGAACTTGATGTTGATGGTATAAAGGTAGGAATAGGACCTGGTTCCATTTGCACAACAAGGGTTGTAGCGGGAATTGGGATACCCCAGGTTTCAGCAATAAAATGTGTTGCAGCAGAAAAGAAAAATATACCTGTTATAGCGGATGGTGGTATTAAATATTCCGGAGATATTACAAAGGCAATTGCAGCAGGTGCAGACTCTGTTATGATAGGTAATCTTCTTGCAGGGACAGAAGAAGCACCGGGAGAAACAATATACCTTGAAGGTAGAAAATATAAGGTCTATCGCGGTATGGGCTCAATAGATGCTATGAGGGAAGGCGGTTCTGATAGATATCTTGAAAAGGAAAAACTTGTTCCGGAAGGGGTTGTTGGAAGGGTTCCTTACAGGGGTTCTGTAAAAGAGGTTGTTTTTCAGCTCGTGGGTGGTCTTAAGGCAGGTATGGGATATACAGGTTCAAAGAATATAAAAGAATTACAAAAGAAGGCAAGATTTATAAAGATAACAAATGCAGGTTTAAAGGAAAGTCATCCACATGATATAACAATCACGAAGGAACCGCCGAATTATGAACCCCCAACAATATGATGAGCTGACAGGTCTTGAAAAAAGGGATTCTGTATTAAGAAAGATAAAATTACTCATAACCGAGAATAAGAAATTTCATATTATCTTTGCTGATATAGATTTCTTCAAGAGTATAAATGATAATTTTGGGCATAAAAGAGGAGATGAAATTCTCAAAGAAGTTTCCCAGTTCTTGAAGGAAACAATATCTGAAGATGAAATAGTTTCAAGATGGGGAGGAGACGAGTTTTTAATAGTTTTAAGAAATAATCCATTGAAATTTACGGAAAAGATTTCTGGTTTACTCACCGGTAAAAAATTTAAAGGTGAACCAGAACTTTGTATTAGCTTATCATTTGGTATAGCATCTTTTCCCGAAGATGGAACAAGTTTTGAGAATCTTTATGATGTTGCTGACAAGAGGATGTACGATTTTAAGAAAAAGAGGAGATGGAAGGGAAGAATTATAGGTAGAAAAAGTGAACTTTCAAAGATTAGAAAAATGATAGATAGCGTTTTAAATGGGAACTCTTTAATAGTAAACCTTTATGGTGATTATGGGGTTGGGAAAACAAGGCTTATTCAGGAATCTTCAATATACGCACAGATAACAGGTTTTGAAACGAAGATTATAAGTGGGAAGAAAAGAGAAGAATTCTTTGATTTTTTTGGTGGAAAGGATATGTATAATGTGGAAGATGTTTTTATGCTTAGATTAAAAGAATACTCTATAAAAAAGCCCTTATTCTTATCCATAGATGATATTGATGTGTTTCCTGAAATTCAAGATATGATAAAAAAATCTATCTATAAAACTTCTAAGGTATTCTTAATAACATCAAGCGTTAAAAAAATAGATAATATAAAAAATATAAGGATAGAAAATCTTGACATTTATGAAACCGGTGAACTTGTTGAATCACTTGTTGGAAGCAGAAATTTTAAAAACGAGTTTGTTAACTTCATATTCAAAGAGACAAAAGGTAATCCGGGAAAGATAATAAAAATCGTTAAACACTTTATAAATCTCAATGATTTTGAAAAAATCGATTTTAGTGAATATAATTATATTGAAGAGGTCAAAAGAAATTTTTATGAAAGATTTAATGAAAATGAAAAGGAAATCCTTAAAGTAAGCACTGTATTAGGTGAAAACTTTGATTCAAATGTAGTTTCTGAATTAACTTCGATAGAAGAAAACATAGTCCTATCTGTTATTGAGAAAGCAGAGAATTCAGGTTTATTTGTTGACGAGATAAAAGATATACTGAAAGAAGATGCCCGGAGTTATTATGTCAAGATTGCAGAGTATTTTTCAAAGATTAAAAACAGGAAAGTTTCAGGTGATTTTTACTGTAAAGCAGGAATGCCAAAAGAAGCACATATTGAATACCTAAAATATCTTGAAGATAGCTTTGGTAAATTCCTGCCAGAAGAATATGAAGGAATTCTTAGCCATATCGAAGAATATAAAGATGAGGAATGGTTTCTGAAAAAAGAATTTTATTTAAGAAAGGCTGATTATTACTATAGAATTGGTAAATTAAGAAAATCATTAGAATATTTTGATAAGGCTTTAAAAATAGAACCAGATAAAGAGATATTACTAAAAAAGTCAAAAACACTTGCAAAATTAGGAGAGATGAAAGAGGCATATAACACATTGAACTTAATTGGTGATATAGCACTTCCTTTCCTTTCAGAGTTGTTTATAAAGATTGGTGATATTGAAAGGGCATATATAAATGCTAAAAAAGCAGTTGAAAAACTAAAAGAGCCTGAATATCTTATGGAGGCATATGCTGCACTTGGTGGTGTAAATATAAAGATGAGGGAATATGATAAGGGTATAAAAAATCTTGAAAAGGCACTGCTTTTAGCAAATTGCATTGATAATACCCACTGGATTTCTATTATAAATAACAGGATAGCTGCAATATTCTTCTTGAAATCGAACTTTACAACTGCAAAGGTATACTATGAAAAGGCACTTCAGGGTTTTAAATCTATTGGAGATATATACTCAATAATAAATGTTTATATAAATCTTGGTCTTGTTTTTGAAAAAGAGGGTGATATTATAAATGCCTTGAATCTATACAAAGATGCATTTGAACTTTCTAAGGAATTCTCTTTTGACTATCTTGAAGGAGAAGCAAGATATAGTATTGGAAGGATTTATAATATAAAGGGTGATTTTAGGAATTCAATAGACTATCTTAAAAGTGCTATTGAAATTATGAAAAGAAACAAATCGCTCGAAAATCTTTTCGAGCTATATTATGAAATTTCAGAAATATATTTGAAATTGAATGAAACATCAGATGCAGAATTTTTTCTGAAAAAAGCAAAGAAAATTTCGGAAGAACTTAAGTCAGAAAGGCTTAAGAAAAAAATACTTACCCTTGAATCATATTACCATATATTGAATGGTAAACCATCAGTTGCTATAAGAATACTTGAAAATTTTAAAAATACACAATTTCAGGAACTTAAGGCAAAAATCCTCATTTATCTTGCACTTGCCTATGATAGTATAGGTGATAAAAAAAATGCAAGGCTTTATGGAACAAAAGCCTTAAAATATTGTAAAGAAAACTGTTCAATACTTGAAATTTGTTCATGTTATGATAAATTATCTGATATGAAAACATTCAGAGAAGAGAGTGAAAAACTTAAAAGTATTTCCTTAAATATAAAAAGGAGGTTAAAGTTCGATGAGATTTAGAGGAACAACAGTTATAGGTGTAAGAAGATTTGGTAAAACCGTAATAGGATGTGATGGTCAGGTAACAATGGAAGATACAATTGTAAAAATGAATGCTAAAAAAATAAGGAAGATAAAAGACAATAGCATATTACTAGGATTTGCTGGTGGTGTAGCAGATGCACTTGCAATGTTTGAAAGATTCGAGAAGATGCTTGAAAGGTATAATGAACTGAAAAAGGCAGCAGTTGAACTCGCAAAGGAATGGAGGACAGATAAGTATTTAAGACAGCTGAATGCGATTCTTATAGTTATGGATAGATCTGAAAGTTTTCTCATTTCAGGTAATGGAGAGGTTTTACAGCCTGACGATGATATAATTGCGATAGGTTCAGGTGGTCCTTATGCACTTGCAGCTGCAAGGGCACTTTTAAGGAATACGGAACTTTCAGCAAAAGAGATTGTTGAAAAATCCTTAAAAATAGCATCAGAAATATGCATATATACAAATGATAAAATTTATATGGAGGAAATTTGAACGAGATAGTATTAAAACCAAAAGAGATAGTTAGAGAACTTGATAAGTTCATAGTGGGTCAGGAGAAAGCAAAGATAGCAGTGGCCATTGCAATGAGGAATAGATGGAGAAGGATGAATGTTCAAGGTCCTTTAAGGGATGAAATCTATCCCAATAACATACTTATGATAGGCCCTACAGGTGTAGGAAAAACGGAAATAGCAAGAAGGCTCGCAAAGATTACAAATTCACCATTCATAAAGGTAGAGGCAACAAGATACACAGAAGTAGGATATGTTGGAAGGGATGTTGAATCTATGGTAAGGGACCTTATGAATTCTGCAGTTGCGATGGTTAAATCTGAAAAGATAAAAGAAGTAGAGGTTAAGGCACAGAACGCTGCAATAGAAAAGGTTCTTGATATTATAATGAGAAAGGAAAAAAAATACACCCCTGAGGATAAGAATTATCTAAAAGAACTTCTGCTTGAAGGAAAACTTGATGATATGAAGATAGAGATTGAATCAGTAAAAAGGCCTAAACCGATGTTTGAGATAATAGGAGGTGTTGGTCTTGAGGAACTCCAGATGAATCTTCAGGATACCATATCAAATATATTTTCAGGGCAGGGTAAAAGAAAAACTATAAATGTTAAAACAGCACTTGAGATTTTCAAGCAGGAAGAAGCAGACAAGATGATAGATATGGAAGAGGTAGCATCCGAAGCAAAAAGAAGGGTAGAAAATCAGGGTATGATATTTATAGATGAAATAGACAAGATTGTGGGTTCTGAAACACATGGACCTGATGTATCAAGGATTGGTGTCCAGAGGGACCTATTACCGATTGTTGAAGGAACGGATGTTATGACAAAATACGGTATTGTAAACACAAGTCATATATTATTTATAGGTGCAGGTGCTTTTTCCTTAAGAAAGCCATCAGAACTGATACCGGAATTCCAGGGTAGATTTCCTATAAGGGTTGAACTTAATCCTTTAACAGAGGATGATTTTTACAGAATACTTGTTCAACCGGAAAACTCACTTATAAAGCAGTATAAAGCAATATTTAAGACAGAAGATATTGAACTTGAATTTGAAGAAGACGCAATAAAGGAGATTGCACATATAAGTTATGAAGTGAATACAAAGAGTGAAAACATTGGTGCAAGAAGGCTTTCAACAGTTTTATCTGCGGTATTAGAGGAATTCCTTTTTAACATACCTGATATAGATAGTAAAAAAGTAAAAATAACAAGGGATTATGTTTTGAACAGGATACAGCCAATTTTAAAAAGCGAAGACCTTACGAAATATATATTATGATATGGGAGAATATCCAGGATTTCTTTATACTTGAAAAAAAAGGTAAAGAATCTTTAATAGAATTACTTGAAAAATCAGGATATTCAGATATGATAAAAGAGATTATAGATGAAAGGAAAATGTTTATGTTCAGTATTGGTAAAGGTATATATTTTATAAGGGTTATGAGAGATATAAAAGAAGAAGAGGTTTACATAGGTATATCAAGAGATGATTTTAATTTAAAATCGTATGATGGGATACCTGTAAATATCATTATACTACTCATATTTCCTAAGAAAAAAGATGATTTTGCAAGATTTGTTTCTTATTTTTTTAGGCTCTTAAATATACCCTCTGTGAGGAAAGAGATATTAAAATCAAATAGTCTTGAAAATATAAGAAGTGTATTTAAAAGGGAACCGGGATGAAGAAATATTTTTTTATATGGCTCTTTATAACATTAATTCTTACTTCCATTCCCCAAAATAGACTTATTTCAACGACAACATTACTTTCGTCTTTATCTCATTTCTTCTTCTATGCAACACTTTCTATTCTATTTCTTGCGAGTTTCAGGGTTAAAAAATGTAAAATGTTAATCTTTTTAATATTAATCGCAGCTTTTGATGAACTGCATCAATTTCTAATACCGGGTAGATACCCATCTTTTATTGATTTTTTTATTGATCTTGCAGGGGGAATATTTGTATGTTTGAGTGTGTGAAAGGAACAAAGGATATACTCCCAGAAGAGGTTAGATACTGGCAGATACTTGAAGAAAAGATAAGGATTATATGTGAAATATACAATTATAAGGAGATAAGGATTCCAACATTCGAAAGGACCGAACTGTTCAATAAATCAACAGGAGAAGACACAGAGATAGTTCAGAAACAGATGTATACTTTTACTGATAAGGGAGGGAGGTCTTTAACCTTAAAACCCGAAGGAACACCTTCTGTTGTCCGTGCTGTTATTCAGTATTCTTTACATAAGAAAAGTATGCAGAATAAATTTTATTATATTGAAAGGATGTTCAGACAGGAAAGACCACAGAAGGGTAGATACAGGGAATTTACACAATTTGGGGCTGAAAACATTGGGAGTTCTTCATTCTATGTTGATGCAGAGGTTATTTCCCTTGGATTTTCATTATTGAATAATATCGGGATAGAGGACCTTTATGTAAGGGTAAATTCTCTTGGATGTCAGGATGATAGAAAAATATATATTGAAAGACTGAAGGAATATCTTAAAGAAAAGAGGGAAGAACTTTGTGATGATTGTAAAGAAAGGATAGATAAAAATCCTTTAAGGGTTCTTGACTGCAAGATAGATAATGAAAGGATAAGGGATGTTCCTGATATAAAAGAATTTTTATGCAATGAATGTTTAACACATTTTAATAACCTGAAAAATACTCTTGAAGAATTAAAAATAAAATTCGAAATAGATAGACAGCTTGTCCGCGGTCTTGATTACTATACAAGGACTGTTTTCGAATTTACATCAAAATCACTTGGTTCTCAGGATGCAATCGGTGGTGGAGGAAGATACGATAATCTTTTTAAAAATATGGGTGGACCTGATATTCCAGCATGCGGTTTTGCAATGGGTTTGGAAAGGATTATTATGTTGATGAAAAAGAATGATGAGGATAAAGGTGTAGAAGTTTACATATGTTCAATTGGTGATGATGCAGAAAGAAGAGGATTCTTATTACTTGAAGAATTAAGAAAAGATGGTATTAAGGCTGAGAAAGATTTCTTAAAAAGAAGTTTGAAATCACAGATGAGGGAGGCTGAAAAGATAAAATCAAGATTTGTTATCATTCTCGGTGAAGATGAGATAAAGAAAGGGGTTGTTATCCTGAAGAATATGAAAACAGGTTCCCAGGAAGAGGTAAAATTTTTAAAAGAAGAAATAATAAAGAGGTTAAAATGATAAGAAACGTTAATTGTGGTGAATTGAAATTAAAAGATGCAGGAAGAAAGGTGAAGATTGCGGGTTGGATAAAAAAAATAAGGGACCACGGTGAGATTGTATTTATAGATATCTGGGATAGATATGGAAAGACACAGGTTGTTATAAAGGAAGACCAGGAACTTTTGAAATCAGTGAAGAAAATCGGGCTTGAATGGGTTGTCCTTTTTGAAGGTGTTGTTTCGGAAAGGCCAGATGATATGAAGAATAAGGATTATCCAACCGGAGATATAGAGGTTATTGCAGAAAAAATAGAGATTTTAAATACATCTGCTGTTCCACCTTTTGTCGTGGAAGAAGAGGTAAAGGCACAGGAGGATTTAAGGCTAAAATACAGATACCTTGATCTGAGAAGAAAGAGCATGATAAAGAACTTTGAGTTAAGACACAAATTTATGAAGATTGTTAGGGAATTCCTTGATAGTAGAAACTTCCTTGAGGTTGATACACCAATCCTTGCAAAATCAACACCTGAAGGGGCAAGGGATTTCCTTGTTCCTTCAAGACTTTACAAAGGTAAATTCTATGCACTTGCACAATCACCACAGATTTATAAACAAATCCTTATGGTATCAGGTTTCGATAGATACTATCAATTCGCAAGATGTTTAAGAGATGAGGATTTAAGGGGTGATAGACAATTTGAATTCACACAGATTGATTTGGAGATGTCATTTGTTGAAATGGAAGATGTGTTGAGTCTTGTCGAAGATATGACAAGATTAGTATTTAAAGAGATTATAGGGTATGAAATAAAAGAAATTCCAAGATTTACATACAATGAGGTGATGGAAAAATACGGTTCTGATAAACCTGATTTAAGAAATCCATTAGTAATAGAAGATTTTACAGAGGTAGTGAAAGATTCGGAATTCAGGATATTCAAAGAATCAGAATACACTGGTGGTATAAGAATAAAAAATATATACACAAGAGGGAAGATAAATGAACTTGAAGAAAAAATAAAGAAAGAAGGTGCAAAAGGTTTATTGTATATTGCACGGGAGAATGAATATAAAGGTAATTTTGTGAAGTATATAAAAAACCCTGAATTATTCAGGATGGATGAAGGAGAGACTATATTTATAATATCAGGTGAAAAGATGAAAACATTGAAGTTCCTTGGGAGGTTAAGGGATGAAATTTTTACTATTGAAGATAAAGGTTTCAGTATCCTATGGGTCTTGAATTTTCCATTGTTTGAGTATGATGAGGAAACGAAGAATATTGTTCCCTGCCACCATATATTTACATCACCTGATAGAAGCATAGAAGATGTTGAAAGAGAACCATTGAAGGCTATTGGAAGACAGTATGACCTTGTGATAAACGGGATTGAAATTGCAAGCGGAAGTATAAGAAATCATAATCCAGAGATACAGAGAAGGCTTTTTAAGATAATGGGAATGACTGATAAGGAAATAAATGAAAGATTCGGATTTCTGCTTGAAGCATTATCTTATGGTGCACCACCACATGGTGGTATTGCAGTAGGTTTTGATAGATATGTTGCGATACTTTGTGGTGAGAAGAGCATAAGGAGTGTTATAGCATTCCCAAAGACATATCAGGGATATGGGCTTATGGAAGGTTCTCCAAATGAAGTTTCAGAGAAAGAACTCAAAGAACTGGGGATTGTTGTTTATGGAAAAGAAAAAGATAAGGATTTATCCTGACCCAATTTTGAAAACAGTTACAAAGAAGGTTGAAAAAATAGATGATAATATAAGGAAGGTTGTTAAAAAAATGTTTAAGATAATGAAGGAAGAAGATGGTGTTGGCCTTGCTGCAAATCAAGCTGGTTTTGATATGAGGGTTATAATTGCACAATTACCAGATGATGAACCTTATATACTTATAAATCCTGAAATAACAGAAATGGAAGGTGAAGATGTAATGGATGAAGGTTGTTTAAGTTTTCCTGGAATTTCAATATATATAAAAAGAGCAAAAAAAATAAAAATAAAAGGTTTAGACCTTGACGGGAACAATGTTGAATATGTTGTTGAGGATTTACTCGCAAGGATATTCCAGCATGAGGTTGACCATCTGAATGGTAAGACAATAGTGGATTATTTATCAAAGGAAGAATTCATAAAGTTCCAGAGATACTATGATAAAATTTTGAAAGAAGGTAGCGAAACAAAAGGAGGGTTATGAAGATAAATCTAAAAAAAGGTAACATCACGGAATTTAAAGGTGATGCTATAGTTGTGAATCTTTTTAAAGGTGTTAAAACCCCGAAAGGTGCAACTTTGGCTGTTGATGTTGCTTTATCAGGTGAGATATCAAATATTATAGAAAATTTTGAAGCGAATCTTGGGGAAATACTGGTTATAAACACATGTGGAAAAATAAATTCGAAATGGGTCTTAATTGCCGGGCTTGGTGAGAAGGAAAAATTCGGTATAGAGGAAATAAGAAAGATTCAAGGCTCAATAGTGAAAAAATTGAAAGGATTAAAGATAAAAGATGCGGGAAGTATACTTCACGGAGTAGGTGAAGGTGGGATTAACATAAAAGATGCTGCGATAGCATTCACAGAGGGAAGCATACTTGCTGATTATTCATTCGATAAATATAAAAATAAGAAGATGAAAGGTGAAATAAACATAAGTATTATTGAGATGGATAACTCAAGATTAAACGATATTAAAGAAGGTATAAGGATTGGAGAAATAAGGGGAAAATGCCAGAATATAGTCAGGGATCTTGTTAATGAACCACCAAATGAATTAACACCTGAACTATATGAAAGAAAGGTGAAAGAAATAATTGTGGAATTGGGTATAAAGGAGAAGATAGAAATAGAAGTATTTGATAAAAAAAAGATGGAAGAACTTGGAATGGGTGCATTACTCTCCGTTGGGAAAGGAAGTTCAAATGAACCAAGATTTATTGTTTTAAGAAACAAAAAGAAAAATAATGATAAAGCAGTATCCATAATAGGAAAAGGTATTACATTTGATTCTGGTGGAATAAATTTGAAGACATCTGAAGGGATAAGGCATATGAAGGGTGATATGGCTGGTAGCGCAGCTGTTTTCGGGGCATTTTTATATGCAATTCTTAATGATATTGACCTTAATCTTATGTGTATTATCCCGGCTGTTGAGAATATGCCTTCTGGTTCCGCATCAAGACCAGGTGATGTTGTCCGTGCGATGAACGGGAAGACAATAGAGATAATATCTACTGATGCAGAGGGAAGGATGATACTTGCAGATGCAATATGTTTTGCAGAAAAACAGGGTGCAGGGTATATACTTGATATTGCAACATTAACAGGTGGTTCATTCGTTGCATTTGGTGATGTTTCATCCTGTATGATGGGAAATAAAGAGATTGTAGAGATCCTGAAAAATAATATAGAAAAAACAGGTGAGAAGATATGGGAGATGCCATTATTCGAAGAATATAGAGAAAAACTTAAAAGCGAGGTTGCAGATATTAAAAATTCAGGTGGTCAGGCTGCATCACCAATACTTGGTGGGATTTTCTTAAGTAATTTTGTTGAAAAATCAAAATGGGTTCACATAGATATAGCGGGTAAAGAATTTACAGAGAGGACTGATTTTTATAATGTGAAAGGTGCAACAGGATATGGCTTTAGAACCATAGTTGAATTCTTGAACACTTTATGCTCTTTATAATACTTTACCTTGATAATGATCTGATAGAATTAATAAAAACAAGGAGGTCTGTAAGGGAATATAAACAGGAAGAAATTTCTCTGGAAGTTTTGAAGGATGTTGTTGATGCAGGAAGATTGGCACCTTCACCTCACAATATACAACCATGGGAATTTATTGTTGTAAAAGAGAATCGCGATACCATCTTTAGTCATACAGGATGGCTCTTTGAACCTGATAAGAAATCAAGACCTACTGCTTATATTATTGTTCTTACCGAAGAGAAAAACTTAAAGAGTGTCCCTGTTATTGCATCACTTGGTGCGTGTATTGAAAATATAATATTAGCAGCATGGTCTTATGGTATTGGTTCATGCTGGATAGGTTCGGTAAAAAACAAAAAAGAGCTTGCTAATTTTCTTGGTATCCCCGAATATATAACAATTTTTGGGATTATAGCACTTGGTTATCCTGAAAATATTCCTCTGGCAGTGGATACCGATAGCACATCAAAACCATTCAAAAAAGATGGAAAGGTTTTTGTTCCAAAGAAAAATTTAGAGAAGATTTTACACATTGAAAAATTTTAAAAAGGAGATGGTATGAGATTTTTTAAGGTATCTTTGTTATTACTTGTCTTTTTAAGCCTCTTTGCAGGTGTTAAGTGGGAAACCACAACAACATCAACAGGAAAAAGTGGAACTTCAACATTGAAATCAAAAGGGTATGCAGAAGGAAATTTTGTAAGGATTGATTATGTTGATGTCTCGGGTAAGGAAATACTTTATGAAGAAGGAAGTTACTGGTTATACAATGGTAACAATAATACAATATCTATTGTTGATACAAAAGAGAAGGAATACATTGAAATCCCGATGGATTCTCTGTCAAAAATAATGGAAGGTTTTGGGAACATTATGGATATAAAGATTATGAACCCTAAGGTTGAAGTGAAGAATCTCGGTAAAGAAACATTTAACGGGTATCAATGTAATCATTATATCATTAATTCCTCCTATGAAACAGAGATGAAGATAATGATAATGACCGTAAAGATGAAGACGCAGGAGACAAGGGAAATATGGGCAACAAATGAAGATTTGTTCGCAGGGGTTTTCAGTGGATTTAAGAAGAGTTCATTTAAAATAGGTTTTAAAGCACTTGATGAATTACTTGAAAAAGAGATGGCTGCAACAAAAGATATTGGTTTTGCATTGAAGACCATAGTCACAAGAAAAACCTATGATGGAAATAACAAATTGACAGATGAAACTAAAACAGAAACAATAATTTCAAATATTGTTAAAGAGAATATACCAAACTCTATGTTTACAATACCAGGCAATTACAAAAAAGCAGAATTTAAATTGGAAAATGAGGAATTAGAAGAATAAATTTTATAATGTTTTTGTGAAAAAAAATAAGAGAGAGGATATACAAAAGATCTAATATAGATGGAAAAGATAGTTGGAGGAAAATTTTATTGAAATATATGAAGAAATCACGGAAAAATAAAATTTAACCTTTTTAAAGTATTTATCTTTTCTTTATCCCCAATCCTTGCTTCTTTTATTGCCTTCTCCATAACCTGTATCGTTCTATCGTAGGTTTTTCTATCAACAGGATATGGATAACCGTCTTTACCGCCATGTGCAAATGTGAAACTTACAGGGTCTTTGTAAGAAGGGTTTGCCCCAAAAATAATCTCAGATACAAGTGCAAGTGCCCTGATTGTCTTAGGTCCAACACCTTCCATACCAAGAAGTTTCTCAAAATCTTCCGGTTGTCTTTCATAGGTCTTAAGCAAGATTTTCTTAATCCTTTCGGGATTTATATCACTCAGATAAATCGGATGTTCTCTTTTCATATTAAGGATTCTTTCTATATATTTAATCGTTTTTTCAGGATGTTCATTGCACAATTGAACAGATATTCCTTGTGCATCAATACTTTCCTTTGAGACCATATTCAATACAATCCCTTTTTTATCACACTGAATAGCCTTATGTGGCTCTATGACAAAACTATCAAGACCTTCTTTTAACCAATGGTATCTCCTTGCCATCTTTATTTCAGGATTCATACCCTGTTGAATAACTGCCCAATTACCTGATTTTGTGAATATGAATGTGTGATGGTAAAGATTATAGCCATCCTGTAAACCTGAAGTATCTACCTTTGCAGCCATCCTTGAATTATAGATAAGTTTTTCCGCATCAATACCTGTCTTTTCACAATATAGCCTAATCTCTTCAGGTGTTTTCCTTGATGCCTTCCCTTTCCCACCTGCTATAAAAATCCCAAGTTCTTTCTCTTTCCCTTTAATACCTTCCTTGATTGCTGCTGTTAAGGTTGTCGTTAAACCTGATGAATGCCAGTCAAAACCAAGGACACATCCTAAACTTTGAAAGAAATACGGGTCAGAGATTCTTCTTAGAAATTCATCAAAACCAAATTCGATTATTATTATTTCTATAATTTTAGAAGAAAGGATTTTCATCCTTTCAAAAAGCCATTTAGGTGCAGAACCATAATGTAATGGAAGATTTGCTATACCTTTCCTCATAATTAAATATTATTATTATTTAGGAAAAATCAAGTGATTATTTTAAGAAAGGGGGCATAAAGCCCCCTTTAGATTATTTAACTATCACAAATTTCTTTGAGACTGTTTCCTTGCCACACTGGACATTAACAAAATAGATGCCCTGCGGCAGGGAATTACCATCAATACTGAAATTCCTGTATCCTTTATCAAGGTTACCGGAGAATATATCCTTCACCTTCTGACCTGATATATTGAATAAAGATATATTCACCTTCCCTTTTTCAGGTATGAATAATCTTATCTCAGTATTTGAGCCAAAACCATTCAGGAGTTCAACCTTAAGATTCTTTTTCTCTTCTTCAATCCCAACAGGTGAATTCACTATCTTCACATCAGCAAAGTATGCATCAAATCCCCAACCAGAAGATGAAAGGTATACACCAAGTATCTTCTGAATATCAAGTTTAGTAGCCTTAAGGTCATATTGTTTTAAGTACCAGACACCTGCTGATGGTAGCTGTTCTGCCTCAGGGTCAACATTCGTTGCATTAAGATAGAAGTATTTGACGAAATATTGTTTGCCACCGTAACTATTTTCATAAAGAACATGAACCTGTGCAGGATATTCATGGTACAATGCAAGATTACCTTGCTGTTCCTGTAAATCTATCCTTACATAGAAACTCAATGTCACATTTGTCCAACCAGAGACATCCTCCTTAAATCTCTGGAACATCTCACCCATACCGCCATCAAAACAATGAGCCCTATACATCCTCAATGCATTCCCTATCTCACCACCAACAGAAACTATCTCATATTGTGTCTCTGGTTGACCTACACCCTGAATATTATAGAATGTCCATCCGAGTCTATCACCTGTCTGGAATCCACCATTTATAAATGGATGGACTGACCACATAATTGCATTGTGTATAAGTTCTACATAATCACCATAAGGACATCCTGTCCATCCAGTTTGCCAACCCCAGTATCCTGGTATTCCTACGAACTGCTGTTTTGCTGCTATACCGAATGTATGACCTGCGAATTTTGCTATTGTATCTGCCCATGGTGAAAGTGTAACTGAATCATAAACGAGTCCACCAAACTCATCCACATCCCACATAACAGGATGATATGGATCGAACCAGCCAAGAGAATAATAATCAAAAATACTTCCAATATCTTTTGTATATGGATTTGCACCAGGAGACATAATAGAACCATTAAGACCAGCCAAAGAATAAGTTCCCCCTGGTTGTGGGTCCCAACATACTCCACCCATAACTATCCCACCACCATTTTGCAAGTATTGATATAGTGTATCACCCATTGCTGTATCGTCTGCCCATCCATAATTGCCATCTATAACAATAACTGCATCGTAGTTTGAAAGATAGGATAATGTTGGGATATTGCTGGTACCATTAAGATAATCAACATTTGTTATATCACCGAACTGCATAAGATTTTCTCTTAAATAGGTAAAATCAGATTCAGCACTCAAGAGTAACACATTAGGTATACTTCCATCCTTAACATATGAGAAACCAACATTGTCAACATAAATCTCAAATCCCCATGCATAACTATTATTACCAATAAAGACATAGTTTATAACATCATCTGATTCAAGGCCAAGTTCTTCTATTAAGTTGGGTGAAACAATATGCATCCATGAACCGACTGTTGTGTATGTCCCAACCCAGTTACCTTTCGAAGTGCTCACAATAACACGGACATTCCTTAATGAAGGTGGGTAACCACTTGCAAGATATAAATCAGCTGTAAGATATAGATATGGGACAGGACCTACATAACCGTCAATCTGTTGTGTAATCCCTAACACACCACCATCCAGGGCTGTCTGTGTCCTTACTATACGGGCAGCATAATTCTCGCCACCAAGATCAATTAAGTCCACTGTGTTAGGCTGAGAAGTACCTGTTCCTTGAAGGCTATATATCCTCCAACCTTTAAGACCTTCCCTGAATCTACCATTTGCTATGAATGCCCTTTCAATATGTGTTTGTGGATATGTTGTCCAGCTCCATGTATAATCACTCCCCATAGGAACACCATTTGTATCCTGGACATTCCCTGATATGGTTAAATAATATTCCTGATTATCAGCAAGCCACACGCCTGTTGGTACGAAAGTAACAGTGCTGTCATTTGGATTATATGTAACAGAACCTGAAATCGGTAAAGACCAAGCACCACCACCAGGACCTGTTGTGAATGTCCTTAGATAAACATTGTTTGTGTTTATCGTAGAAGGTTTCATTGCAGTTATGAACTTTGCCTGTATTAAAGCATTCCCAGGAATACCTGTAGAACCATCAGGTGGTGTTACAGAAACTATCCATTGTGGAACATGTGCAGTTATAATAACATTATCAACTGCACAGGCCCAACCATAATGGATACTTGATGCTTCATCATTGTAAAGCCATCTGACCTGAACTGAATCAGCAGGAAGGTAACCTGATAGGTCTATTTCCTCTGTCCCTGAACCATCTGCATTATAAGTCTGAATTAGGTTCCATGAACCCCATGAGCCATTAAAAAACCTTGCATAAACACGCAGTTCTTCACCTGGCTCCCATATATTGAAACCCCATCCATATTGAAGTTTCAAGGAATCTGAATAAGGTGGAATCCCTAAAGCAGGTGATATCCATTCTTCATTCGTGTTTATGCCAGGGCCAGCATCATCATCTGAATAGAATGCATATTGTGTTCCATAATCAGGTGGTGTGTAAGAAGATAGATCATTTGTTGTTCCAACCTGCCAGAAGACCCCATCAGAGTTTCCATCAACATATGTCCATCCTGGCCATACATCCTCAAAGTCTTCCTGAAGAATCACAGTATTACCTGCCTTACTATAACCCGTAAAGATGCTTTTTTCTACCCTGTTGTAATCAACTGGTAGATAACCTGATTTCCAAATCCCTTCTTTGGAGAATAAAGATAAAGAAAAAACAAGAAGGGTAAAAACAAAAAACTTCAAAAAACGGTTTAACATAAAGACCTCCCTTCTTTTTTTTAAATTTAATACAAAATTTTAATCTTGTCAAGACAAATTTTCAAAATCATTTTCCCAATGGTAGGATTTCAGGGTAAATAACAATTATAAGTGTATTTTCAGTATCAATAATGGCTTCTCTTTTGAACAGGTATCCTAATATGGGAATATTTTTAATAACAGGGATTCCTCTTTCAACCTTTTCTTTACCGATTGTCTTTACGCCTGAAATGATAAGTGTATCATTGTTATAAAGACTCACATTCGTCTCAAATTCATTGAAAAACCTATAATAATCATTTTTTTCAAGATAAAAGTTTAGAGTCTCTTTTATTTTCCTTTGGATCTCTATCTTAAAATTTATATATCCTTTGTATCCAATGTGTGGTGTCAATACAATATATTTATCATCGCCTATAGGTATTTTACCGGGATTGTTATTCAAAACTATTATTGAAAATTCCTTCGAATAATCCTTACCAATCTTTGCTTCCATCTGTTCAAGTTGGGAAATAGAGAAAACAATATAAGCATTTCCATTTATAGTATATGATGGTTCCTCTGATGAAGATTTGGATATTGAACCTTCTGCAAAAACATTAATACCTTTGATTAAATCAAACTCATTTATCCCTAAATTCATTGCCTTTTCTTTCGTAATCTCTATTATCTTTCCTTTCAAAAAAACCTGCCTTGGTGGTGTATCAAGCATAAGGATAACCTGCATCACATCCTGTATCTTACTTTCAACATCTGTCACTATTATTATTCCAAGTTCATCATTTGCATCTATCTTCCCTTCCGGTGATAATCTTGATTTCAATGCACCGAGTATAGTTGATGGTAAAATATAGTTTACAGGGATTGAAAGTGTCTTTAATTTTAAGAACTCCTTCGTCCCCATCTTGTCAATCTTCTTCACAAAATCTATTATGTCTTTAAGTTTTGGTTCATAATCTGTTATAATCAACATATTCATTGGGTCATTTACCTGGCAAGAACCATATTTTGTAAGCCTTGAAGATACAAAAGGTTCTATCTCTGATGCCTTTACATTCTCAAGTTTTACAAGTTCAGTCTTTGTATTTGCACCAATATCACCAATAACCTCAAGGTTCATCTTCATTTCACCTTGTGGCTGGAATGATAAAATCAAGAAAAAAAATATCATAAAAAACCTCCTTTAAAAATTTATCCTGTTTCCACCAAGTTTTTTTGCATCATAACATCTTTTATCTGCAATTCTTATAAGTTCATCAGTTGTATCGCCATCATCAGGATAATAACTTACACCTATTGATAGTGTGATACCTTTAAGTTTTTTTGAATATGCTGTATCTTTTAATAACAATCTTCCCAAACTAAGGATATATTCAACCTCTTTATCAAAGAACACACATATAAATTCATCCCCACCATACCTGCCGCAGACTTCCTCTTTCAATCTCTTCCTCATAGTATCACAGAATAATCTTAATACCTCATCACCTTTCTGATGACCGAATCTGTCATTGAACTCTTTAAAATGGTCTAAATCCAAGAAGAAGATTGTAAGATTTTTGTTCTCTTCCTTACATTTTTTTAGAAATTTCTCAATCTCTAATTCTATGCTTCTTCTGTTCAAAACACCTGTAAGCATATCCATCTTTGAAAGCAATTCCGTCTTTTCAAACAATCTCGCGTTTTCAAGTGAGACAGCAATAATTGCAGCAAGTGAGACAAGCAATTTTCTCGTTGAATCAGGGAAATCATCAAGTTTTTTACTGTTTATATCAAGAACACCTATTATTCTATCTTTGAATTTTAAAGGTATTGCAAATTCAGAAAGAACACTTTTAATCCCTTCTATATAGAATGGAACCTTCCTTACATCAGGTGCATAATATGGTTCACCTGTCTTAACCGCATACCCTGTTATACCTTCACCGTATTTTATCTTTAAACCTTTAAAAGGTCTGTTTTCTTCCACTGTATATTCCAGTGTCAGATTTTTCTCTTCATCAAGCAGGAATAGGCCAATTATTTCAAAACCAAAATGACTTCTTATTTCTGTAAAAATTCTTTCTATTATTCTGTCAAGATTAATCTCTTCAATTAAAGCAGTGGATATCTCGTAGGAAATCCTTAATTCTTTTATTAAACTATCCATATAATTGTATAATCTTGAATTTAATACTAAAAATGCAATTATCGGAGCAAGTTCAATTAATCTTTTTATTTCTGTTTTTTTAAAACTTTTCTTCTGGACAAAGATTATACCCTGAATATCATTTAGAAATTTCAAAGGAATAAGAAACATTTCACTGATTTCTTTCGTATTGACAATTTCACCTTTACTCAATACATCTGTGATTGTCTTAGAGTCAAGTTTTATATCACTCTTTCTTATTGTAAATTTTCTATCTGGTTTGGAATATTCGTATAAAATCTTTTTTGGATTATTTTTTAGCATGAGTAAAGAACTCTTAATACTTCCTGAAATATTTGAAATGAAGATAAGTATCTCTTTTAATACTTCTTCTTGTTCTTTTAAAAGATACAATTTGCTTAAAGTGCTCCCAAGAAAATATAATAATTTATCTTCTGACATATAAATAATTTAACAAAAATTTTTTAAAAATTCAAGAATTTTCTTGACTTTTTTTATCTTTCATATAAATAAATTAAAAAGGGAGGATTTTATGAAAAAGTTTATGTTGGTTATGGTTTTGTTCATTGCATTGGGGATTTTTGCAAAACCTGCGAAGATCTTCATTGTAAATCTT
>CBFGJG010000011.1:0-49616 GCA_965649055.1 Caldifarciminota bacterium | reverse complement strand
ACATAACAGGGAGATGTGTATCTGTTCCAATTGAGAACAAGATGATGAAAGGAGGAAATAGGATAAATCTTTCAGGATTGCCCAACGGGATATATTTTTATAATGTGAATATTGAAGGAACGAATTTTAAAGGGAAGGTTTTGAATATAAGGTAAATTTAGGCAAGAAAAAATTTCCTTTCTATTGACAGAACAATAAATTTTATAAAATTATAATAGGAGGTCTTTATGATAAGAAGAATGTTTCTTGTAATGTTGTTTTTTATGGTTATAGATTTATTTTCAGAAAGACTTTTGTTTAAGTTAGAACCTGGGAATGAAGGAAAGAGAATAGAGATAGTTGGAAGGAAGAGTATAATAAAATATGTTCCTGTGAATAAAAAGAATGATATAAAATGGGTTTTTGGTTATGATTCATTGTATTATCATTATAATATTCAAATAGGTTATTACATGCCAAGACCTGTTGAAGACACACAATTAACAAGGTTTACCATTCCCGGAGGTGTTCCCTGTTCTTTACATAAATTTATAATTCAACACTACAACACAACAACAGGATGTATTGATTCTATCTATTATCCATTTGTTGCTCTTGCAAGGAATGATATTGATTGGGATACATTTCCAGGTTATGAGGAGGCTTCATCCGCACCCTTTATTTCACCGATTGATACAATATTAAAGACATTTGTAAGTTATGGAAGACCTAATTTTGTTTGGGATACAATATATGCAAATGTTAAAATACCACCAAAAAGAGAATTTTTATGTGGATATGTAAATGGTGTGAACAATATGGCAATAATATCAACAGATGAGATGTTTGGTTATGAGTATGGTAATGTATTAGGCAAATATTCCCATTCTTATAGATACAGACACTCATGGGGGAAATGGTATTCATATTATTTTACAACAGATAATTACAAATTGGAATTTAAGATAACCGCCTATGTTTTTTGGAATCAGATTCCTGATACAACAATGATTCTCTTGCCTGATAAATTACCAAATTCATATACGATTGGTCCGAGAAAGGTTTATCTATATGTTCAGGACCTTGGTTCACCTTTTGGCATTGATTCTGCATTTATATATTATTTTGTAAACAAAGGTCCCACAAATAAGGTTCAGATGACATTTGAATATGGGGATACGATAGAGAGTGTATGGAAAGGGATGCTACCTGGTGTGAATGTATATGATACAGTTACTTATAGATTGGAGGCATGGAATAGAGACCATCCTAAGTCAACTGAATATATTTCTTATATTATAAAAAAAGGGAAATCAGGTAATGGACTTTATGTTAAAGGGAATAAGACTGCAATATTTTCGGAGTACATTGAGAAGAATTATAATCTTGATGTATGGGATATATCAAGAGAAGGTGGAGCACCTGATTCATCTGTATTTGATTTTTATATAAATGGAGGAGGAAAGAATATTGTTGTATGGAAGGGTTTTGGTGAGATAGAACTTTCATATAACAATTATGGTTCAGGTATAATAAGGGAAGGGGATACCGTTTATATAAAGAGATTGCTTGATAATGGTGGTGGTTTTTGGCTTTCTGACCAGGATGGATTCTTTGGTGTTTCCTGCTCAATATTTTCTGATTATGGTTCACATACAATAGATGAAGGATTTTTGAAGGAATATATTGGGATAACAAAAGGGACAGATGATGGAACATTTAAGAAGGATTCATTTTTTGTATCAGGAGAAGCATCAGATTCTATTTTGGGAGAGCTCTTCAATGGTGTTTCATATCAAATTCCTGGGACAATTTTACATGGTGCTGTTTCTGGAAAGAGTTCTAATGAATGGGCAGGGTATATTGATTCATTTATAGATGCGTACCCGGATATGAAAAGAAATGACAGTGTTTTATCAATAAGAAGGGATAATGCAGGGAAGAAGGGTGCAGGGAAGGTTATATTCCAGATATTCAATTCAGACTGGATACAATCCCCAATTCATTCACTTTATTTTTGGGATAATATAGCATCAGATTCTTTAAATGATTTATATCTTAACTGGCTTGGGGCAGATTATGTTGGTGATAAGGGAGAAGAGATTGATGTTCTAAATATTTCAGAGCCTGAGATAAGAGGTGATAAGATATTATTAAAGATTTATCTTCCAGAAGAATCACACTTAAATGTTTCAGTATTTGACATAGTAGGAAGGAAGATAGAAAATATCTATGATGGGAGATACAAAGGCTTAAGAATAATTGAATTTACGACAGCAAATAAACCTAATGGAATATATTTTTTCAATGTGTATATAGATGGTGGAATAAAAGTGTCTAAAAAGTTTTTTATAATAAGGTAGTTAGGGTCAGTCTTCTCATTTCTCAAATTTGTTCTATATTAAAAATATTTGATTTCACAGCTTTCATAGGAAATATTTTAAGATTTTAATTCATTACTTAAAAGAATGTTAATAATCTTTTACAAAATTTTTTAAAAAATTTTCTTGACAGTTTTTGAAGTATAATTATTTTAACAATATGAAAAGTGGTAAGGTTCTTGTATTAGGTGGTGGAATTGGTGGAATTCAGACTTCGCTTGATCTTGCATCAAGTGGTTTCTATGTTTATCTTGTAGAAAAATCACCATCTATAGGTGGTGTAATGGCTCAACTTGATAAGACATTCCCTACAAATGATTGCTCAACATGTATCCTTTCACCAAAGATGGTTGAGGCAGGTAGACATCTTAATATAGAACTTATCACTAATGCTGAAATATCTTCATTAAAAGGTGAACCTGGAAATCTGATTGCAGAGGTTAAAAAACATCCAAGATATGTGGACCTTGATAAATGTAAAGGATGTGGTGATTGTATTGAAGCCTGTCCTGTGAATTATGCACCACAGATTCAAAAAAAAACTGAATATATAAATAATCTTACAAAAGATGAGATAGAAAGATTAAAAAAAATATTTGCCAAATATTCATCCAATGAGAAAATCGGTAAAGAAATGCTTATAGAGATTTTGCACGATATAAATACAGAATTCAATTACATCCCTGAAAATATTGTTAAATATTTAAGTAATGTCATTGAGATTCCATTATCACATATATATCATGTGGTAACATTTTATACTGCGTTTACAATGAAACCAAGAGGTAGACATTTGATAAGGGTATGTATGGGAACGGCCTGTCATTCAAGGGGAGCACCTAAAATACTGGATGAGATTGAAAGAGAGCTTGGAATAAAAGCAGGAGAAACCACAGAAGATTTTGAATTTACTGTTGAAACCGTCAACTGCTTAGGAACTTGTGCGCTTGCACCTGTGATAATGATTGATAATGATTATCATTCAGTAACAACATCAAAACTTGCAAGGGTAATTGAATCATACAGGAAAAACAATGCGCCTTAAAACAGTTGAAGAACTTGAAATTTTAAGGAAAAGACTTAAAGAAAAAAAGGAAAAAGAGCAGAATTATATAGCTGTATGTAATGGTCCTGGCTGTATAGCAAGGGGTGCTTTTGATGTTTCAAACGCATTTAAAGAGGAAATCTTGAAAAAAGGTCTTGATTTAGAGGTTAAATTATTAAAAACAGGTTGTCTTGGTTTATGTGAAAAAGGTGTTGTGGTTATAAAAATGCCTGAAAATATACAATACCAGCTTGTGAAAGTAAAAGATGTTAAGGAAATAGTCCAGGAAACAATAATTAATAAAAAGATAATAGATAGACTTTTGTATAAAGACCCAGAGACAGATGAAAAGAAAATATACACAGAAGAGATACCTTTCTATAAAATGCAGAAAAGAATTCTTCTTGATGCAAACGTCAGTATATCACCTGATAGCATTGAAGATTACATTGCTAATGATGGTTACACAGCTTTACCAAAAGCATTCCAACTGAAACCCGAAGAAATAATTGAGATAATAAAAAAATCTGGATTAAGAGGAAGGGGTGGAGGTGGATTTCCAACTGGGAAAAAATGGGAGTCCTGCAGGAAGGCGGAGGGAGAAATAAAATATGTTATTTGTAATGCAGATGAAGGTGATCCTGGTGCTTTTATGGACAGGGCATTACTTGAAGGTAATCCACATTCTGTCCTTGAAGGAATGATAATAGGTGCATATGCAATTGGTTCAAATTATGGATACATTTATGTGAGACAGGAATATCCACTTGCCGTTAAATTTTTCAGTCATGCTATAGAAAAAGCAAGGGAATATGGATTGCTTGGCGATAATATCCTTGGAACAGGATTCAGATTTGATGTGAAGGTTAATCGTGGTGGTGGTGCATTTGTGTGTGGTGAATCAACAGCACTTATGGCTTCCATAGAAGGTAAAGTTGGAGAACCAAGGGCAAAACATGTTCACACAGTTGAGAAAGGATTATGGGAAAGACCAACAACATTGAACAATGTTGAAACATGGGCATGTGTTCCTAAAATAATAAATAATGGTTGGGAATGGTTTGCATCTATGGGGACTGCAGGAAGCAAAGGAACAAAGATATTCTCACTTGTTGGAAAGGTTAATAATACAGGGCTTGTGGAAGTTCCAATGGGAATGTCATTGAGAAAGATTATTTTTGACATAGGTGGCGGTATAAAGAATAACAAGAAATTTAAGGCAGTCCAGACAGGTGGTCCATCTGGTGGTGTTATTCCTGAAAGCCTTCTTGACCTTCCGGTAGATTATGATGAACTCACAAAGGTTGGTTCTATGATGGGTTCTGGTGGAATGATAGTGATGGATGAAGATAATTGTATGGTTGATATAGCAAAGTATTTCACAAATTTTTTAAAGGATGAATCATGTGGTAAATGCACACCCTGCAGGGAAGGATTGATACAGATGTCAGAAATACTTGAGAGGATTACAAAAGGGGAAGGAAAAGAAGGTGATATAGAATTACTTGAGGAATTAGGCTGGGTAATGAGAGAATGTTCTCTTTGTGCGCTCGGAACATCTGCACCTAATCCAGTCCTTTCAACTATAAATTTCTTTAGGGAAGAATATGAAGCACATATAAAAGAAAAAAGATGCCCTGCAAAAGTTTGTAAACCACTTATCAAATATAGAATAATAGAAGATAAATGCACCGGTTGCACATTATGCGCTTTAAGATGTCCACAGAAGGTTATTACAGGTGAACAGAAGAAACCACATTCCATTAATCAGGAAAGTTGTATTAAATGCGGAATATGTTATGATAGCTGTCAATTTGGAGCAATAGAGGTTATATGACAGATTTGATAATTGATGGTAAGATATTTAAACCAGATCCAAAAAGGACAATACTTGATATTGCAAGGGAGAATGGGATTTATATCCCTACATTATGTCACAGTCCTTATCTTTCTGCATATGGTTCTTGCAGGGTCTGTGTTGTCGAAACAATATGGAAGGGAAAATCTTCTTTAAAGACTGCCTGCACCTATCCTGCCTGGGAAGGTGAGGTAAGGACAGATTCAGAACCTGTAAAAAGGGCAAGGAAGTTGATTCTCGAAATGCTCCTTACAAGGGCACCTGAATCAGAAGAGATAAGAAGTTTGGCAGAACAATATGGTGTTAAAGAATTAAAATTAAAAAAACACGAATATAAAGAGAAAAATTACTTTTATGACCCAAATAAATGTATCCTTTGCGGTCTCTGCGTAAGGATGTGTCATGAAAGGATGAAGATAGGTGCGATAGGATTTAAAAACAGAGGTTATAGAAGGGAACTTACAACCCCGTTTGAGATATTTTCAGAAGTCTGTGTAACATGTGGTGCATGTGCAGATATATGCCCTACAGGTGCTATTACAATTAAAAAGATTTCTGGAAGAGAACCTATACCAATACCATCTGAATTTGAAAGAAACCTGAGCAATAGAAATCCTATATTCATACCATTCTTACAGGCAGTTCCAAGTAAACCCAAAATAGACCCGAATTATTGTATGTTCTTTAAAAATGATGCCTGTAAGATATGTGAAGCAGCATGCCCTGCTGATGCAATAGACCATTCACAGAAAGAAGAGGTTCTTAAACTTGATGTTGGTGCAGTTGTTGTTGCACCTGGATTTAAGGATTTTTCACCTGAAAATATAAAAGAATACGGATTCAAAAAATATGCAAATGTTGTTACATCTTTGCAATTCGAAAGAATACTTTCTGCATCAGGCCCATTTTCAGGACATATAAGAAGGCTTTCAGATGATAAACATCCTGAGAAGATAGCGTGGATTCAATGTGTTGGTTCAAGGGAAAAAGATTATCCTTTCTGTTCATCTGTATGTTGCACCTATGCAGTTAAACAGACCGTTGTCGCTAAAGAACATGACCATTCCGTGAAACCTACAATATTCTTTATGGATATCCGTTCATTTGGTAAGGATTTTGATAGGTATGTTGAGAATGCGGAGAAAAATCACGGTGTAAGATATATAAGGGCAAGACCATCATCCGTTGTTGAAGACGAAAAAACAAAGGATTTGATTATAACGTATGAACAGGATGGAAAACTTGTTAAAGAGACATTTGACCTTGTTGTCCTTTCTGTTGGTTTACATCCTAATGAGAACCTTTCTGATATTTCAAAGGCATTGGGAATTGAGCTTAATGAACTCGGATTTGTAAAAACACCTAATGAGAATCCTGTTAAGACAACAAGGGATGGTGTATATGTTTGTGGTGCTGCTCAAGGCCCAAAGGATATTCCTGAGACTGTAGCACAGGGTTCTGCTGCTGCAGGATTTGTTCAGGCATTACTTGCTGAGGCAAGGGGAAGTGATGTCAGGATAAAAGAATATCCTGAAGAGAAATATATCTTGAATGAAAAACCAAGAATAGGTGTATTTGTTTGCCATTGCGGAATAAATATAGGTGCTTATGTGAATGTTAAAGAGGTTGTTGAATTTTCAAAGAATCTTCCCAATGTAGTTTATGCAACTGAAAACCTGTATACCTGTTCACAGGATTCACAGGATTTGATAAAGAAAAAAATAGAAGAATTTAATCTAAATAGAATAGTTGTTGCATCCTGCACACCAAGAACACATGAACCATTGTTCCAGGAAACGATAAGAGAAGCAGGTCTTAATAGATACCTTTTCTCAATGGCAAATATAAGGGACCAGGATTCCTGGGTTCACCAGACAGATAAGAATGCTGCGACAGAGAAGGCAAAAGACCTTGTTAAATCAGCAGTATATAAGGCAAATCTGCTTGAACCGCTTGAGACCAAGATAATCCCCATAAATAAAAAAGCACTTGTTATAGGTGGTGGAATCACAGGGATGAATGCAGCATTATTATTTGCAAGGGGTGGGATAGAGACAGTCCTTGTTGAAAAGGAAGAAAAACTTGGTGGTAATGCGAGGAAATTTTCAAAGACACTTGAAGGTCTTGATGTAGAAAATTATCTTGAAAGTCTTGAGAAAGAGATAAGGGAAAATCCATTGATTAAGGTTAAAACAGGTTTTGATGTATTAAGGAGCGAAGGATTCGTTGGTAATTTCAAGACAACAATAGGAAGTAACGGATATGAAGAAGAGATAGAGCACGGAGTTGTTGTTATAGCAACAGGTGCAAGAGAATATATACCAAAAGAATATAATTATGGAAAGTCTCAGAACATCTTAACCCAGTTTGAACTTGAAGAAAATATATTAAAAGGAAAGATGGAAAATCCAAAGAGCGTTGTTATGATACAATGCGTAGGTTCAAGGGATGAAGAACATCCTTGGTGTTCAAGGGTATGCTGTTCAGAGGCAGTAAAAAATTCAATACTTTTAAAAGAGAAATTCCCTGATACTGATGTTTATGTTCTTTTCAGGGATCTGAGAACTTATGGATACAAGGAACTTGAATACAGGAAGGCAAGGGAGAAAGGAGTTGTATTTATAAGGTTTAAAGAGGATGAAAAACCAGTAGTTTCTCTGGAAAATAGTAAAGTAGTTGTTAAGGTAAAGGATGATATATTGGGTGATGAGATAATATTTGAGCCGGATTATTTAGTCCTTTCTAATGGAATTATTCCTGATAAAGAAAATAATGAGAAGCTTTCAAAATTGTTTAAGGTTCCGTTGAATCAGGATAAATACTTCCTTGAAGCACATGTGAAACTTAGACCTGTTGATTTTGCAACTGATGGTGTATTCCTTGCAGGCCTTGCACATTCACCAAAAGGTATAGAAGAATCAATAATTCAGGCATTTGCAGCTGCATCAAGGGCATTTGTTGTTCTTTCTAAAGATGGGATTGAGACATCAGGAATAACATCCTATGTGAATGAAGCAAAATGCACAGGTTGTGGTGATTGTGTGAATGTTTGTCCATATAAGGCAATACAACTTGTTGAGAAAAAAATCGCAGGAAGGATTGTTCAGAAGAGTGATGTGAATAAAGTTCTATGTAAAGGATGTGGTCTCTGCACAGCAGCATGCAGATGTAATGCAATAGACCTTCTTGGATTCACAAACGAAGAGATAGTTTCAGAGATAAAAGCATTAACAGATTGATTGTGGTCAATAAACTTTCAACTTTTCTTGTGATAAATTTTTAAGAGAAAATCTATACATAGTAAGCACAGCATCCTTTACATACAGATAATGATTTCTTTGATTTTATCAATCTTCTTATCTTCTTTGCGGTTTTGTTGTTCCATATCTTAAAAAATCTTTCATCTTTCAGATTCCCTAAAACATAGTCGGGGCATAATTCAAGATTCCCATCTGGTTTTATCGTTACTGAATTAAATATTGAACGGCATCTTCCTTTGAAACTATCAATATATCCTTTATCCCTCCCAAAATATTCTTTTAGATTCCTATGAACATTTGGAACAAAACTTGTCTTAAAATTATATCTTTTTATCTTATCTATCATTTCTTCATCAATTATGAATTCTTTTATATCAAAATCAGAACCGAGCCAGTAATGTGGATAAAATCCTGTTTCAATTTGAAAATTATCAATATCATCTTTACTTAAAAATAACACAGGAATAAATACTATATTTTTAAAATTGTGATTCTTTGCAAAATTGATAATAAAATCTATATCTGATTCCTTGTTTAATACTGAATGAAGGATAAGTTCAGGATATTTTCTCTTTTTTAATATCTTCAATTCATTTATCTTTTTTATCCCGCTTTCTATCCTTTCAAAAACATTCTTCCCCCTTATTCTATTGTGAATTTCAGGTGGCCCATCTATTGATATCTTCAATTTATTTACATTCATTTCAACAAGGAATTCTGCTATATCAAAAAGTTTTACTCCATTTGTAACAATTGTGAGATCAAATAAATTTTTCTTTATTATCTCAACTGTTTCGAAGAAATACTTATAGATTGTAGGTTCCCCACCTGATAGGCTCAAAAGTGGTTTAAAGAAATTTACTTCCTTTATGAGTTTTTTTACTATTTCAAAATCAAGTTCTTCAAATTTTTTTTTAATTGTCCTTATAAAACACATAGAACAATTCAGATTACATTTTTCTGAAGGGTATATCTGTATTGCCCTTGGTGGTAGAGAAAAATCAACAAAATTGTAAAGATTGAATGATATTTCTTCAAAGATTTTACCTGAGATAAAAAATGTCTTATTTATTATTTCTTCTTTCATAATATGTCTCAAATATAAATAAAACTGATATTAATATAAAACCTAAAATTCTATAAATAAATATAGAATTCATTGTGATAAAAAATATTACAACAGGGATCAATATGTCAAATCCTATGTTTTTTAGCCTGTAAGGAATTTTTTGTATCTTATTCCCCCAGTAAAGTGATATTAAACAGGTAATAAAGAAAGAAAATAGGGTAGTGGACGCTGCTGCAATCATTCCATATTTTGGTATGAAGATTAGATTAAGAATAAGATTAGTTAAGAAACCTATGGTAGATATTATTGTAATATTGAAAGTCCTTGAATGGATATAAAATGGTGTTATAAAAATCTGCTGAATACCATAAAATACATAACCAAGACCTACAATTGGAACAATTATTTTTGCATCATGATAATTTTTATCAACAAATAATCCGAATATTTCATCTGTAAAATAAACAACTCCGCACCATATTAAAAGGCCAATCCTTAAGAATAAAAGTGCAACCTTTGAAAATATTTCTTTTTCATCAGGGTTTTTGAAAAAGAATGGTGCCCACGCAAATCTGAAACCATATATGAATAGTTGGATTATAGTCCCGAATTGATAACCAAGTGAGTATATACCGGCGAGTGCATTTCCCCAGAAGAAATTTATTATGTATCTGTCTGAGAAATCAAGGAGCATCATAAGTAAAAGAAGGGGAAGTAAAGGAAAACCATAAAATATCATATCTTTTAATAATTTTTTATCAAATTGAGGACTGAAAAATTTATACACATATGGTATTGTCATAAACTGAAGCAGGAGAAGTGATATTAAATCACCTAATAAAATTCCCATCACACCTATTTTTAATTTTACAACAAAAAATATATTTAAAACCATATTTACAATAAATCTTATTGAATTTAATATTACAAATATAATTGACCTTTCTTCAGCCCTTAATATAAGTGTGAAGAATGTTGAAAAATCTTCAATATAGACAATCAAGAGTGAAAAAATTATATAAACAGGGTATTCCTTTCTTAATAACAAGAAAGAAATGGGCTTTGCAAAAAATATGAGTAAAACAAGAAAGGGTGTGGAATAAATGAATCTGAATATTGTTAATGTGCTAACGCTCTCTTTCTCTTTTTTGTCTTTCGTAAAGAATTTAAAGAATGCATCATTTAAACCTAAAGAGAATATTAAAACAAAAAACGCTATGAATAGATAACATAATGATAAGATTCCATAATCAGATGGTGGTAATGCCTTTGTGTAAATTGGTATTAAGAAAAATCCAATTGCCTTTTTTAATAATAATCCTATGCTATAAACAAATGTATGTTTGAAAAGATTTCTAACCTTTCCCATCAGAATTCAAAAAAATAGGTATCTCTGAATATTCCCCTTCCACCTAAACTTTCTTTAAACCTGCAAAGACCAAAATTTGGTTCCATATTCAGTGTGAATGTTCCGAGGTCAAGATATTTAAATCCTTTAAGATAACATAATTTTAATGTTTCATAAAAAAGTATATTAACAGGCCTTAAATTTTTAAATTCTTCGTCATGTGAGATATAAAATGCAAGTGCAACCCTTGAATTTGTCTCAAATATAACAGTTCCTGCAATCATTTTCCCTTTATAAAATGAAGCATTAAGCCATATCTTATCAGGGAACAATTTCTTTAATTTTAAAAGCTCTTCAAGAGTATGAGTTGGTTTTACATTGTGCCTCATTGATAGATTTTTTTCAAGGATTTTGTAAAATGTCTTAAAATCTTCAGATAAAATTACATTTACATCTGATTTTATAGACTTTCTTGTAGCAGTCCTTGCTTCCTGTTTAAATATATCAAAAGGTTCTTCCAAAACAGGAATAAATGAACTCAATTCTCTTTTTCTAAATTTAAATCCCTTTTTTGTTAGAACAAACTCAAAATAATTGTTTGGTCTTGTATAGTATATCATTGGTGGAAAAGTTATTTCAATACCTTTAAATCCAGATTCTTTTGCATAATTCAATAAAGCATCAACAATCTCATAAGCTTCTTTTAATGTAATATTTTCCTTGAATACAAAACCACCATAAGAAGCACCTTTATGTGATGATAGAAAGCCGTTGTAATTAACGGCAGGAAAGACAGAGATAATATTATTAACATTTTTAAATATAAGACTATTTTCAATAAATCTTTTAGGTGGATGATAAGAAAGAAATTTTCTTTTATGGAATATTGTTCCATTTGAACTTTTTTCAACAAAGTCTTCCCATATCTCTTCATATTTATCATTGTATATTTCAATGTGCATAAAATTATTTTTTACATAATTTATTAAAAGTCAAGTCATATTTAAAAAAACTTATAAATAGTATATGAGTGTAAATATATGTTTGTCAAAAGTCAAGACCTGACACCATAATGAGAAATGAGAAGACTGACCCCGGTTATCTAAAAAAACTTGAAAAATTTAAAAATTTATCTATTATAAAAATATGGAATCGAGAGAAGTTTTAAAGATAATTGCTGATTACTTTGATAAGATTCACTTTTTGAATACTCAACATGAGGTTATAAAGGAAGTTTTCTTGCTGATATCTAAACTATTTGAACCTGAATTTTTGATTTTTTTACCTTTAAAAAACAATCCAAATAAGATTGTATATGAATTTTATCCTGATAAGGAACAATTCATTCAGAGGGAAAAGGGGGTAAAATTAGATTCAAGGATTATCTTAGAAGTCATAAGAAATAAGGAAGTTTTAATATATAGAAGTGAAGAGATAAAAAAAGAGGAACTATTTGATGAAAATATAATTTTTTCCAAGATACTTATTCTTCCATTCAGTTTAAAGGGTTCTGTTTTTGGAATACTATTTATAGGTAAAAAAGATTTTTCTAATGAGGAGATTAGTAATCTTAAAGCATTATCAATAATCTTCTCAAGGATTATTTCAGAGGTAAATGTTATGGGGATTCTGAATAAATTGATATCAGATTTAAAAATATCCTATGAGATATCAAAGGTTATGATAGAAGAGATGGATACTGAAAGATTCATTATGAGACTATTCGAAGAGATAAGAAATAAATTCGGTTATGAAATAATTGCAATATTTTTACTGAGTAAGGATAGAAAATTTGCGATTCTTGAATATACTGTGGAAGAGCACAGAGATATGAAGGGATTTAAATTTTCTCTTGATAAAAAGAGCATAATAAATTATGTTGTTCATAGCGGACTTCCATATTATTGTGCGGATACATCAAAGGACCCGAATTATTATGCAGGTATTGATGGGGTAAAATCAGAATTTGTGGTTCCATTAAAGATAAAAGATAAAATGATTGGTGTAATTGATATTGAAAGTAAAAAAATTGATGATTTCCCTGAGACAACAAGGAATCTTATAGAATCATTTGCTGCATTAATTGCTATCTCTATAGAAAACAAAAGACTTTTTGAAGAAACAAGAAGATTATCAAGGTTAGATTCATTAACAGGTCTTCTTAATAGAAGGACATTAGAGGAGGAGATTGAAAAGACAATTGAAAGATGTAATCATGAAAAGAATAATTTTTGTCTTTTCTTTATTGATATTGATAATTTTAAGAAATTTAATGATAAATACGGTCATCTTAAAGGTGATATGGTGTTAAAAAAATTCGGAAGCATATTTATAAAATTTAAAAATGGGATCTGTGGAAGATATGGTGGAGATGAATTTGTATGTGGTTTTATTTTTGATGATAAAAATGATGTTAAAGAAAAGGCTATGAAAATTATTAATAATGTTAGAAAAATAAAAGGGCTTAAATCACTCGGTGTTTCTATAGGAATTAGTTTTTTAAATGTTGATGGGAAAACCCTTGACGAATTAATAAGTTCTGCTGATAAAAAATGTTATGCTGCTAAAAGACAGGGTGGAAATAGATTTAAAATCTGAAAGGAGAAATGATGGAAAGTCCTGAATATTTAAGGACAAGCCTTGCCGCTTCTATAACACTTGGTTTTAAAAATGGTAAATTTTTAAGGGATGCAAAACTATACTGTGTAAACTTACTTATAACCTATAAAGATGGATGCACAGCCAATTGTGCTTATTGTGGTCTTTCAAAAGTAAGACCGGGTGAATACGAAGAAAAATCATTTATAAGGGTTTCTTGGCCTTTATATAAAACAGAAGAGATTATTGAAAGGATTAAGAAAAATAAGGAAGTAAAAAGGGTCTGTATATCTATGATAACAAGAAGAAAAGCAGTTGATGATACGATTGAAATCACAAAAAATATAAGAAAGGAATCGGATGTCCCCATATCCCTTTTAATATCACCTACTGTTGTTATAGAAGATGATTTTAGAATATTCAAAGATGCAGGTGCTGATAAGGTAGGGATAGCAATAGATGCAGCAACCGAAGAAATCTTTGAGAAATTCAGAGGAAAAGGTGTGAATGGTCCACATAAATGGGAAAGATACTGGGAATGTTTCAATGAAGGAATAAGATATTTTGGTAAAGGGAATGTTGGAAGCCATTTTATAGTGGGTCTTGGAGAAACAGAATTTGAGATGTTAAGGGCAATACAGGATATTAAAGATATAGGTGGTGAAACACATCTTTTCTCATTCTTCCCCGAAGAATTTTCATTACTGCAAAACCACATAAGGCCATCTATCCCGAAATACAGAAGAATACAATTGGGAAGATATTTAATAGATAATGATATTACAAGAATAGAAAAGATGAAATTTGATGAAAAAGGAAGGGTTTTGGATTTTGGATTAAGGATAGAAGATTTTGTTCATAAAGGAGAGCCATTTATGACTTCCGGATGCACCGGAAAAGATGGTAAAGTTGCCTGTAATAGACCATTTGCAAATGAAAGACCATCGGAAGAATTGAGAAATTTTCCTGTTCTACCGGAAAAAGAAGACTTAGATAAAATAATGGAAGAATTGTGGAATTATACGATGTAATAATTGTTGGTGCAGGTCCTGCAGGTCTTTCCTGTGCACTGAATCTAAAGGATTTAGAGGTTCTTTTGATTGAAAAGAAGAAGAATCCATATAAGAGGATTCCGTGCGGTGAATGGGTCCCTTTGGATTTTAATGCTGAAACGATTATAAAAACAGAAAATATGATAACGATTTATCCTGGTGGTGAGATAATCAGGCCATTCAAAGGAAAGATAATAGACAGGGAAAGATGGCAGGGTAATATTCTTAAATCTTTAAGTTGCGAGGTTCATCTTGGTGAAAAGGTAAAAATGATAGAAAGAAATATTGTTATAACAGATAAAAATCAATACAAGGCAGAGTGGATTATAGGTGCTGATGGACCTGATTCAGTTGTTAGAAAATCTTTTGGATATGATATGAAGACATTACCTGCTTTGAATCTTAAGATTAAATCAAGGAAACATTTTCAAGATACTATAATTTTCTTTAAAGAAGATATAAAATATGGTTATGCATGGTGTTTCCCGAAGGGTGAAGTCTGTAACGTAGGGATTGGAATGATAGGAGATATGAGGAAGCCTTTAAATGAATGGATTGAATATTTAAAAAAAATGGGTTTTATTTATGGTGATATTATATTATGGTCCTGTGGTCTTATCCCTGTTTCAGGATTTAGTGCAGTATTAAAAGATAATATACTACTAATTGGTGATGCAGGTGGTTTTGTTGATCCAATAACAGGTGCAGGAATAATTTATGCATGGGATACCGGTAAACTTTCTTCTGATTTAATAAAAGGAATAATAAGGTATTCTGATTATGAGGCAAAAATAAAAAAAATTTATGGTAGATTTTTTGAAAGAAGGCTTTATAGAAGAAAAATAATGGAGGAGAATTGGGGAAACCTGAAGGAAGCAGTGGAAAAGTCCTGGATTGCTTTTACCCGGGAATGATACATTGTAATAATGAGATAGGCAGATATCCTGCTATTTCAATAACTGGGAAAAATTGTGAACTTATGTGTCTTCACTGTAAAGGTTCTTTACTACAGAATATGATAGATTGTTCAGAAACAGAGATTTTAATAGATACACTTAAAAAAATAGAAAAGGAGAATATAGGTGCATTGATAAGTGGTGGATGCGATAAATATGGCAGATTACCCTGGGAAAGATTCCTTCCTTTTCTTAAAGAATTTCATACTCCCTTATATTTAACAGCACATACCGGGATGAATGTCAGTAAAGAAGTTTCAAAAGGATTAAAAGATGCAAATTTTAAACAGGGATTGATAGATATAATAGGAGATGAGGAAACATTAAAGGAAATATACAATTTAGAAGATTACAGAAGTTATCTTGAAACACTTGATAACCTGTTTACATTTGGCCCTCAGATCGTTCCACATATTGTTGTTGGAATCCATTGGGGAAAGATAAAAGGTGAGTATGAAGCAATAAAGATACTTGAAAGATACAATCCCGAGATTGTTGTTATGGTTGTAGTTATGCCCAAATTTTTAAAAGTTGAACCACCACCCATTGATGAAGTTATAGATTTATTTTATAAGGCTAAAGAAAAGTTTAAAATAATCTCATTGGGTTGTGCAAAACCAAGAGGGAAATACAGGTTTGAACTTGAAGAGAGGCTATTAAATTTAGGACTTATAGACAGAGTAGCAATACCATCAGAAAAATGTTTGAATTTTGCGAAGAAAAATGGAATTGAAATAATTAAAAATTACACCTGCTGTTCCGTGGTGTCAGGTCTTGACATTTGACATTTTTAAAACTTTTACCTTTAATCATTGGTTTTAACAATATAAAAATATAAAATTTATAATTTAATTTATAATAAATATTTAAATAAATCTAACACTTTCAGTATTATTCTATTTCAACTATTTCCTTCAGAAACTTTTTTGTTTCCTTAATTATCTTTTTTGGTTCTAAAATGTTTTTTGTTTTCTCTTTTATTATTTTGGTCTCTTCTATCTTTATGGGTATTCCATGAATGTCTTTGTATATTTCATAAGTTGTTTCTATCTCTGTTAAAAGGAATAGATTACCATTCGCAAGTGAATGTGATGATTCTTCTTTATAGGTATATTTTGTAGCAGAATATTTTTTACCGTTTATTTCAATCGTTGCATCTTTCTTTGAGATTAACTTTGTTTCGTTCCTTCTTTTTATATTTTCATCCTTAATCTTAATTCTCTTATCTTTAATGAACGCGTATCCGGCAACAGGAATATTATACTGATCAACAACAAACTCAACATCTATCTTTCCTTTCTTTTTTAACTGTATTAGTCTTCCATCTTCAACATTTGATACTATTATAGTAAAGCTGTCGGTTTGAACTAATTTATCTTCCTCATATTTTTTTAAAATAAACTTAAACTCTCCTGTTTTGCCAATGGAGTAAAAATCGTATACCTCAAAAGCATTAAGAATTAATGAGAGAAGAATAGTTAAAAGAACCTTTTTCATTTAATTCACCTCCTATTTTATTTTTACAATTTTTTCCCTGAAAATCTCTCTGTCTATCCTGAAAAGAACAAAATAAGTTCCTTTTGGCAGGTCATCTATCTTTATATTCTTTTTAATTATACCTGAGACATCTCTTATAATTTCTTGTCTTAAAACCCTTCCGGCAATATCAATAAGCATTATATTTATGTCTTTTTTCTCCTTCAGACCAAATTCAAATTTTATTTCATCATCAGAAATATTTATTATTGGTTTTATATAATCTTTTCTAACCACAGGAACATCAACATCCGTCCAATCTTCACCTATATATTCAAACTTCTTTATATCAAAACCATATCCATTTATTGCATTATCAGAAACAAATCTGACATAAACAATATCACCTGGTATTGCAACAGATTCAAAATTTCCAAGGTCACCTGTGTATGTTGCATATAGAACATTGTTTTTGTCATAGAGGTAAACATAATCATGATTTTTTTCTACCTGGAAATTCGAGAAACATATTTTTATAGCCCTTGCATTTGGTCTGGATATCGTGTATATGACATTCATATTGTTTTGATATGGATGTGGTGTGCTTATGTTTGAAACTTCGGAGATATAAACAGGATATTCTTTGAGTTTCTGTGCGAAATCAATCTTAAATCCATAGTAATTATTGGAGTTATCGCTCCTTAATAAAATTTTTGCATATTTTCCGGGAACCTTTACTGATGTTGTCCTTCCGACATTTCCATTCAAAACCTGCCATACTATACCATTTCCATCCATTATGATTAAGGAATCGTAATATGGTTCAAGAACGAGATTCTCAAAATGGAATCTTAAACCTGTTGCATCTTTCCTGTAAATCTCCCATTCAAGATTTGCGTTGTTTGGGTATGGATGGGGTGATTCAATATTGAATGAATAATCATTTTCCCAGGTCTTTTTAACAACTATATTATCAAGATAAAGTATATTATCACTACCACCCGCAGTCGCAAAGAATGAAGGATTCCAGTTATAGGAATTTGTATCAACAAATATCGGGAATACAGGCCTTGTCTCACCAGCCCTGTAAATATAACATTCTATATTTTCAGGTGTGAATATAAGTTCCTGTGTATACCACTCGCCAACATTTATATCAAAAGTTTTATCTTTTGATTTCCCAACAAGGACAGTATTCCCATCTTTTTTCTGCTCATAATAGTACAGAACTCCAAATAACTGATAATTTCCCTGGTCATCGTATCCATCAACAGCAATTATTGTAGAGTCATTCAAAGAAACACCGGTTAACTTAAATTCACACTTAATCGTAGGATAATCGTTCCTTTCGTATGTTCTTTTTTCCCTTACAGTATTTTGATAAAGTTTTCCGCCATTCGCAGCAATTGCCATAGTTCCATTTGTTATATAAACATTTCCTATTTTCTGCCAGTGGAAAGACCTGAAAGTATAACATCTATCATGGAGTAAGAAGTCTTCATCAGGTGCATCTGGTTGTGTTGTTAGGAGAGGAATCTTATTACCTTGTGCATCTGTTATTCTTAAATAGAAACCCCAGTTTGAACTTATCTTCCTTATCTTTAACATCAATCTATTCCAGCCATTCTGAAGAGGGATTGAGATTGTGTGCTGGTCTGGCTGTGCGTAAACATTAGAACCATTGTATATGAATGAACCATTCAGGAAAATCTTGTATTCACCTGCGATACCTAATTTTAAATATGCTGGTGTAGTATCATTGTAATGAACATAAAGATTCGCATATGAAACACCATTTGTGGTGTAAGGAAAATAAGGAATCAAATTAACATATCCGGTTTCATCACCCTGAGCACCAAACCAAACCTTTCCGCCAACTGCTTCGTAACTATCATAAGGTAAAATGTATTCTTCACCACCAACATAATCAAAATTTATTCCTTCGTCAGGGTATGGACCAAGTATTAGAATATCCTTTTCATAAGGTGCATTACCTGGTGAAGAACCGAGCGAACCACTCCATGTATCCCAATCGAATCCATTTCCGTTCCACTGGACATTTACACCGTAAAGATAATTGTTCAGTATACCTGCTGCACCTACACCATGGTTATATAATCTTTCCATATAGTAAGGACCGTAAACATATGGGAAATTAGTATTGTATGCAAATCCCATATCAGCACCAAGCTGTATGAACCAGATTGATATATCAAGATTTCCTAAACCTCTTGCTTCAACATTTGCCCAGTTGTAATATACACTTGCGCACCCAACAATCTGACAACCCCAGTATTCAATACCTTCGTTCGGGTCCTCGCCAATCCATGCAGATGCAGTTAAAGAATCATTTGGAACATCTATACCGAAACCTGCTGAACCAAATACATACCCATAAATTCCAAGGTGTCCAACACCTGAAATAACACCAGCAGTATTCACTTCAATCGTTGCTATTAAAGAAAGTGTGTGTGTTGCATCTTTTATTTCACCGGTCAACATAACTTCCCAGATATTGTAATCACCAAAGTAGTAAAGACCACCACCTGCACCTGTTAAAAGTAAACCTGTTGAACCTATAGGTATATTAAGACCGGAAGCAAATATTTCTGCGTAGTGGAAAGTTCCATCCCATTCAACAAAGAATGTTAATTCAAATCCTGCAAAGTTTGGTATATATATTGTCGCATTACCTTTTATACCAGCAGAATCAAATGCAAATGAACCGCCACCAAATTGATAGCCTGATATATCAAATGAAGGTATACTCAGAGAACCTGCAAGGACATTGTATCCAAGACCAAGTATACCCTGACCATCTTGAACCCTTTGTAATAATATGCTTCCACCTGCCGAACCATTTATGAATTCTGGTAATGTGATTGAACCCGCAATGTAAATCCTGTCAGAAGATGGAATCCCAACTGCACCATAAAAACCATATTCACCTATTGTTATATTTGCCTCACCTTTTTTTAGTGATATAACATTTCCATTATTGTCAATCAGCAATCCTATGGCACTAAAATAACCGATGTTATCAACAATTACTTTTCCTGAGAGTTCTACTCCTTCAGGCACAAAGAAAGCCCATCCACCACCGTGAAAAATACCTACATTGATATTATCAATTCCGAAAGAAGATACAGAAATAAAATTGCCTTCCCTGTCAAAAATAAGGTTGTTTATAGAAATAATCCCTGCACCAACAGATGTCAGGTTTGCACTTGCATTGTATATAACAATATAATTATCTTTTATTCCCAGATAACCTGAGAATTCAAAACCTGCAATATGTACACCTGTTAAACCTATACCTGAACAAGATGCAATCTTACCATCAGGTAGAATAACGAGCCCTGAGAAATAAACTGTGTCAATAATCCCTGTTGTTGATAAATCAAATGAACCTGAAATGATTAAACTTTTTGGATTGTTGGATAAAATCCCTGTTGCGTTTATCAATGTATAACCTGATACAGATATATTTGATAATGTTATATGCGCTGTATCAACACCATTTTCACTGATTTTCAGATAATCAACACTTCCATATCCACCATTTGGTATCAAAATACTTCCAGTTATAACAAGGGATGAATCTTCATAATGGAAACTTCCTGAGACCGTGAATCCATTTATTGTGAACTCAAAGCCAGGGATATTTAGAATTAAATCACCATCACCATCAGGAACAAGTTCAAATGCAATACCACCTGAAAGAGATGGTATGTAAATAAAACCAGCTGCTTCAAATGGTGATGTATTTATATAAATATCTTCTAACCTGAAGTATCCCATGTCGATAAATCCATTCTGAATATTGGCGTATAAGGCACCATTAGCATTTACAGTGAAAAATACATCTGCTTCAATACCTTCGATTAACAGATGACCTTTACCTACAATTCCATCCTCTGTTATCGTTATCTCAACACCATAAATATTAACAATAATATATTCTGGATTATGTAATGTTATAGTTCCATTGTATCTTCCTTCAAGTTTACCATATGAATTTGATGTAATCATAATTGGTATAGTTAAAGAGAAATCGCCATCACCTATTTTTATAAAACCTGTTCCTTCAAATGCAAAATCAGGGTCATTATAAATTGTTCCTGTCACATTATAAACTTTAACACCACCTAAATTTAGCGTGCAAGGATAAACAATTGTTGCAGATTGATGATTTTGTGAAATAGAAAAGAAAATTGAATCTTCCGGTGATATAATCCACCATGCATAGGCATTTCCATTTATATCAACATAGTAATGATGTAGAATAATATTTCCGATAGTTATAGAGTTTCCGTAGATGTACCAGTATATTTCACCATTCACATTTGACCTGAAATAAACGGAGACATCATTCTCACCATCAAAGAATGTTCCATTACCCCAGAAGCCATTATTATCAATGAATGCAGAAAGGTTCTCTATTATATAACCATTATTCAACATAAGATAACCATTTGATATACCACAGGAGATATAACCATTTAAATCTGTTGAGAAGTAAACAGTGATTAATCCATTTACTGGATAGACAATATTGTTTATATAAACCTTTCCAGAGCCTGAAAGACCATTGTTAGAATTGAATGTCAGGTTGAGATTCTGTATTAATATATTTGATAACAAAATCTCTGAATCAGTCACAGATATCTGAATTTCTCCTCCGATTGAATAGAAAGATAGATGTATTATAGCATCAAGATAGTGTATTGTTCCAGAGCCTGAAAATCCAGAGTTGTTTATAGTTCCTGAAATATCATATATATTTACATTGTGAATATTCAAAAAACCATCAGTTATGTTTATATTATAACTTGAACCATCAAGGGCAAAATTAAAGGTAAGATAGTTTCCCTGTATAATAATTGTTCCTGAGCCACTCAATCCATATGGTGTGAAAATTCCGTTGAAATCATATATAGAAACATCACCAACTGTTATATTACATTTATCTATATATAGATAGACATTTTTGTTTGTATCAACAGCAAGATTTACATAAAGGTTATTCCCATAATAATCAAAATAGCCACCACCGGTTATCCCGTTTGTTGAAAGTGTGATATTTAGGTTGCTTATTGTAAGTCCAGCTATCTCTATTGTTGGGAATGTTGCTTCACCATATATGAATCCATCTGTTCCGTAATAGAAATAAATTGTTAGATATTCACCATTAACATCAATATCACCTGTTGCCCAGAAACCTGTGTTGTCAAGATGGCATTGGATATTGTAAACATTCACTCCACCAATTACAAGTGGATTTGGACCAAGATAGGATACAGAACCATATGAGTAAACAAGGAGATTTCCCTGAACAAAGTTTGAGAACGAAATCTTTAAGTCGTCAACCCTTATCTCACCAAAATTTATATTCTGAACATTACCATCAAGTTTTATTGTATCACCATTTATTCCTTCTATAACTGCGATAATCTGTGTATTACCTATTGTGAAGCTTAGTGTATCTCCTGTTGAAAAAGGAAATGCAAAGATTGAAATGAATAAAATAAGAAGTAAAAACCTTTTCATAAAAACCTCCTATTTTATTATATTTATTCTTTTAATCTTATCCTTCTCTTTAATGAAATAAATTCCTGTTGGGAGTTTATCTATATCATAATCCATAATCCTACCTGTAATATCTATTATAATTCTTCTATCAAATTTATCAAGATTATTTTCATTTATCCCTGATGGTAGAACAAAAGGACCACTAATCTGAACTAACGGTGCATCTTGAGGAAAGTATTTCACAGTCTCGTTTGTATTAACTGTATAAAAATAATATTTATGCATACCGGGTTCATTGATAGAAATCTTTTTACCATATACGCCATTGTAATTATATCCAGAAAGCAGGTTAAGTTTAATCCTTGTCGTGTCATCAATAAAACATACAACCGAACAAGGTTCGTATCCCCAGGCATCATAGTAATGAATGGTGAAAGAGAATTCAGAACCTGAATAACCGGTATCAGGAAATACATCTGCATCAGAAAGTATTATATTATCAGGCGGTAAAGATGATATATAAAGATAAGATGCACTTGCAAAAAGATTTACACCCTCATCGACATCTGGATTTGGACCACCATCACCATTCTCACCTATCCTGTGTATTCCTATCCCGAACCAGTTTCTTTGAAGGGCACTCTGTAAATCCGATACAGCAGAACTTGAAAGCATAATGAATGTTGTATCAGATGGGTAGTAAACATTATATGTTGGATGCATATAAATATATAAAGAATCAGCATATTTATTACCGTTACCTGCATCGTTGTATAGTGTGTTTGAAATATAATCACCATGGGATGGTGTCCAGGGGTATTGATTCTGTATCATATCCCTTAATTCAATCCATGTTCCATTACCATCCCATTCATCATTCCACTGATTCTGATAAGCAACAAGAAATCTTACACCTACAGAAAGGATTGTATTCGAATCCGGGATACAGGATATATCCCACTGCATATGCCCTCTTGACCATTCATCAGACCAATCCTGGTCTATACCTACCATTACCGGATAACTTGAATTTGGATTATAATTAGAAAAATAAGAGTATATAAAAGAATTGTATCCATCATTATTTACATCGTAAGAATAACCATAGATATAACATTGCAAAATAGTATCCTGCCTTGATTTAAGGTGTAATAAAGAAAAACCTGATAATATAAGCAAAAACTTCATATAATTATATTAAACTAAAAATTTTTTCTGTCAAGTCTCCACCATTATTAATTTTTCAGGAAATTATTAAAATTAAAAAATATTTGACAAAAATGAAGTTATGTGTATTTTTAAGTCAAAAATTGGAGGTTATATGAGAAATCTGCTATTGTTTTTAATTATTATTTTTTCATTTTTTGCTTATGGAAGTGAAAGGATTGTTGTAGCAGAATTATTCACGAATACAGGATGTGGACCTTGTGTTAGTGCTAATGCGCAACTTACTTGGCTTTCAAAGATTTACTTTAACAATCTTGCAATAATAAGATTCCATATGAACTGGCCATCATCTTCAGACCCATTTTATCTTGCAAATACACAGGAGAACCTTGCAAGAAGGAGATATTATTTTAATTTCAATTATGTCCCACACCTTGTTGTCGATGGTGATACTGTTGATGTTCCTAATGGTTATGTTTCCGGATATGAGACAAGAATACTGAATCAGTTATCAAATCCTTCACCCATTGAAATTTCATTAGAAGTTGAATATGATACCCTGACAAGGACCGGAACAATCTATTATAAAGCGAAGGCAACAGATAATGTTCCACAAACAAATCTAAGGTTAAGGACAGCAATAACAGAATCTTATGTTTATTACACAGGACCCAATGGTGACCCGGTTCATCATCAGGCGATGAGGGATATGATTCCTGATACACTTGGTATTTCTGTAAACCTTGTTTCACCACCTGATAGTGTTTATGGTTCTATCCCATTCACCATAAGTTCAAACTGGAATCCCGATAAGATTGGAATAGTTTCATTCATTCAGACAGATAATGTTGTCTCTCAGGGTAACATAAGAAGGAAACCAATTTATCAGGGAGCAAAATTATTCTTTTCCCCAATGTTTGAAAAGACTGCTGATACAATATTCGAATTTTCAGGAAAAGGGAATAATAATGGTTTTATAGATCCCGGTGAGACAGGTGGATTGATTGTTTATTTAATGAATTTTGGTGCAAAAGGGAATAATGTAAAGATGGAGTTAATCTCCACTGACCCTTATGTTTCAATATTAAATGGTGAATGTCTGTTTGATAGTGTATTGCAGGGAGGAATAATTTCAAATGAGTCATCACCATTTTTATTCCAAATATCAGGTGCTACTCCTGAAGGTTATCAATTAAAATTTATAATAAAGACACAGGCATTAAGTTCAATCACTAATCATTATGTCTCAAAATATGATACTATTTCCTATTATGCAGGAACACCTTCATATTTTTTTGATGAAGGTTTTGAAACAGGTCTTTCAGGATGGGTCATAGGAGGTTTAAATCATGTATACTGGAGTTCATCAGAATCACATTCAGGTTCTTACAGTGCACTTGTTGGTGTAGCTCCGCCGGGAACAGAACCTAATGGAGATGACTGGATGTACAGAGAAATAACTATTCCATCAGATGTAGAAAAAGTCCTGTTGAATTGTTGGGTTAAAAGATTTACTGAAGATGTAATAACCTACAACTGGCAGAATCTTGAGATATTAAATACAGGTAATTCTATCCTTCAGACATTGTATCATACCTGTACTAATGATTTTGAATGGAAAAATTTAGTATTTGACCTTTCATCTTATTTGGGTCAGACCATAAGAATAAGATTTCTTACAAGGGAAGATGGTTATGGTGATAATACCTGGCAGTATGTTGATGATGTCCGTTTACTCACATATACATCCACTGGCATTGAAGAGATTATCAAATTTGATAATTTTGAAAATATTATATATGGTGAAAGTCTGGTAAAATTTTCTTTAAATAAAGAAACATTTATAAAAATAAAGATTTTTGATATCTCTGGTAAGAAAATAATGGAAAAAAATGAGAGATATGGAAAGGGCAATCACTATCTTGAACTTGGAGATAAAATAAAAAATGGTATATATTTTATCCAGTTTGACCTTTCAGGTAAGAAAGAGATTAAAAAGGTTCTGGTGATAAGATGATTCTATTATTCATTCTTTCATACGATTTCAGATTGACTGATTTAAATGATAGCACTTTATCCCTTTCCGAATTTTATAAAGAAAATCCAGTTCTTGTCTCTTTCTGGGCAACCTGGTGCAAACCCTGTAAGAAAGAATTAAGATATATTCAGAAGTTTTATGAAGATTATTCTGACAGTGGAATATTTATTATTACGATAACAGTTGATGATATAAGGATGAAGGATAAGATAGAAAGTTTCATAAATGGGAAAAATTATACTTTTCCTGTATTTTTTGACACCGATAAAGAAATCCTGAAATCTCTTGGTTTATCAAGTATTCCGGCGACATTGATTTTTGATAGAAATGGAGATGTTATCTATAAACATATAGGATACAAAAAAGGTGATGAAGAAGAGATTAAAGAAGAAATAAAGAAAATTATAAGCGGTGAGAAAGATGAATAAAAAATTTTTAATTATCCTCTTTTTTTTGTTTATAACCTGCGGAAAAGATCTTCCAGTTCCTGATAATAATTTCACTGTTCAAAGGAATGTTTCAGTTGAGATTTTTACTTCCACTTCCTGCACGTATTGTCCTGTTGCTGAAAGTGTGATTTCTCTATTGAAGGAAGAATTTAAAGATACTCTGAATGTTTTAAAATTCCATATCGGGACAGGTGATACATTCGCATTTCCGGGAAGTAATGAAAGAGGTAATTTTTATTCAGTTTCGGCTCTCCCAACGGTTATTATTGATGGAATAACAAAAATTACAGGTGTTTCAGGTGATATTTATAAAACATATAAAGACAAAATAAGGGAAAGGGTGAATTTAAAAAGCCCTGTATTTATAGAGCTTGAAGCCTTATTAAATATTAATAAAATAGATTACAAAATTGACATATATCCCGTGGATAATGACACATTCACAGAGCCAAAATTGTTAATAATATTAAAAGAAGATTCAATACTCTACAATGCTTCAAATGGAAAAACAGTCCATAATTTTATTGTAAGAAGGATTATAGTCCAGGATTTAAACTCGGTTAACGATACTATAAATATCATTGGTAATATACCACTTGATACTTTATGGAAGAAAGAAAATTTGAGTATTTCCTGTATTCTACAGGATTATTCAACAAAGGAGGTTATTCAATCTAAGGAGATGAAAGTCCAGGATGGTTCTCATTTTGATTTTAACGTTACAACAACAGATACAATATTGTCCGGAAAGATAGGGAAGACATCTGTTTTTCCATTAAAAATTATAAATACCGGTAATACATCAGATACAGTTATAATGGACCTTCCGGATTCATTATCAAATCCACAGGATTTATCAAGGAGTCTATGTGATTCAACATCCTGTTATCCATTACCATTAAATATTTTCTTAAAACCGGGTGATACAATTTCAAATTTTGAAATCCATATAATTCCCCAGAATTTTGGATTAAATTACACTACACTTATTGTATCATCAAAAACATTTCCTTCGATTACAAAAGAATTAAGAATTTATGTTGAGGTAACAAAGTAAATGTATTTATTACTATTTTCTATATATATAAATGGTTCAAACGGGTTTCTTTTTAATATAAAAATTGATACATTAAATTATTTCTCTGGAAGAAACATCTTTGCTCTTTCTTTATCTGAAAATTTTAAGGACTATCAATTCAATATAGGTTGTAGATTCACCTGTGATAATGAATTGGATTACGACACACTTACATACTTTGGAATTAACAGACTGTTTTTCTCATTAAAAACAAAAGATTTTTCTATGAGCATAGGTGATAATTATTTTTCTTTTGGTAGGGGTATTATTTTTTCGACTGTTGATGATGAAAAAGTGAAGATAGATAGGTCTTTAACCGGTGTTTACTTTTATATTAAAGAATTTATCTTTGAGTCAAGATTATTTTCTGGTTTTGTAAAGAAAGATAATATCATTGATACTTTATCGAAATTGTCAGGTGTTGAAATAACATTTAGACCATTAAATAGACTTTCAATTGGTGCTGGATACCTTGTTCAGAATGCTGCAGGTAAAAATTTTTTAAATTCTTTTGGTTTAATAGTCCAGGATATATATGGTATTTTCTCATCTTTTAGATTTTCAAATTTTGATATTTATGGAGAATTTGTTTCAAGGCATACTTATGGTGAATACAACCCTGTTTTTGGCTGGATGGGAACTGAAGATGTTAATGGAACTGGGGTTTATCTTTCCTTCTCTTTTAATATACCTAATTTTGGTTCAAATATAGGATTCAAGGATTACAACAAAATGAATTCAGGTTTAAACTTACCACCACCTGTTAATAAGATAGAGAGATTGTTAAACGAAGGATATAAAGAGAGGGGATTTGAAATAGGGATTAATTTATCCCCATCTGATATGATTGAGATAGATAATGACTTTTCGTATTCTTATAATGAAAATCAGTTTTTAAACGACTTTTCTACTGATATAAATTATGAATTTGAGGATTTCTCTCTTGATATTACCGGAAGATACAGGAAGGAAAAAGGGCTTGAATACAATATTGAACATAAGAAATTATATGGTTTTGATATTGGAATTTCATCTTTTGAATATGGTCTTTTCTCGCTTGATTTTAAAGCAGGTTTTGATAGATATTCAAATGTTTATACTGGTGGAGATTTTTCTTATATTGAGTTTTTTGAGGAAACAGAGATAAATATAATGGATTTTTTTATTATTGGAAATATAACAAAGTCAACAGAAAAAGTTCCTGAATATGAAAATAAGGATTTCTGGTGGGAGACAGGGATTGGTGTAAGAAAAGATAATGGGAAGAAGGTTTTCTCAATAAAATATCTCAACACAAAAGGTGGTTTGGTTTGTTCAGGTGGTATATGCAGGTATGAAACTTCTTTTAAGGGTTATAGATTAAATCTTGAGATTAATTTTTAGTTCTATTTGGGAAATCTTACTTCTATAAATTTTATAACTTTTTCTTTTATTACAGGTATCTCTGTAAATTCAGATGCGGAGGTTATTATATCCACATTGTAATCTTTTGTCTTCCATTTTCCATCACCTGAGGTTGTTATAAGCATAACCTTATTTAAATCCTTCGTCCTATCAAGAAACTTCTTAACATCCGGCTGGAGTTGCCATTTTTCAGTGGTATGTATTAATATAATTGCATCACAATCTTCCGGATTCTCATCCTTTAGTTTTGTAACATCAACGATTTTCAGGTTCACATTATTTTTTATTATTTCATTTTTCAATGTATCCAGAAGTGCATTTTTAAACACACTACCCTGAGAACCTATTAATATTTTATATTTTGCTTCTTCCTTCTTAATCTCCGTTGTTTCTATAACACCCTGTCTATGTTTGTAAAGATAGATAGAGAAGAGAAAACCAAAAAGAAAAAGTAAAATAATTACAACCAAAAAAGTTATTTTTAATACTTTCATATCATCTCCTTTTTATAATTATACATTTTATTATAAAAAGTCAAAAATAATTTTATTAAAAGTTTTCAGATTATGAACAAAGGCACCGCTTTAATAGCGGTGCCTTAATATTAAATTTATGGTCCTGTTTTCCTTCCTGTTCTTTTCTTGTCATGCTGGTATGTGGGCCATTGAGAATTAGGAATATCTGTGCTTGAGCAGAATATCGCATAAATCATTCCATCATTAGAAGTAACATATAAAACACCATTTCCCAGTTCATCAGGGGCGATTATAGGTGAATTAAAGCAATCTCCAGAAATATTATATGTCCAGTTGATAGTTCCATTCGGGTTTACTGCTAAAAGTTTATCCGAACTGCTACTTGAGACAATGAAGTATATCATTCCGTCATTTCCCACAAGAGGATTTGGCGAATGAGTGTTTATCCAGTATCCCGATGGTACAGGGGTGCTCCATTTTAATGTTCCATCTGGATTTATAGCAGCGAGAGAATCGCAAGTGCTATTTTCAATATAACAATATATGGTTCCATCAGGACCAATGGAAGGATTTAAAACAGAAAATCTTTTCCACTTGAACGTTCCATTTGGTGTTAATGCTACAAAATGAAACATAACGGAACTATACCCGCTATTATAATAGACAGTTCCATCATCCGCAATTATAATATTATAAATATCTGCATAAATCCCCCCATATGCCCATTTCTTTGTTCCATCAGGATTCACAGCATAAACAGAATCGTTAGGGTCTCCAGTGTAGATTGTTCCGTCAGAGCCGATAACAGGTGGTAATATATCATCGCTTTGGATGTTAAATACCCATTTTGTTGAACCATCTGGATTCACGGCATACATACTTGCCCCATCATAGTTCACATATATTGTCCCATCCTGCCCTATTGCTAAATCCGAAATCCCGTGAGGTGTTCCAAAGAAAGACCATTTCCTTGTTCCATCAGGATTTACTGCATAAAGAGTATGATAACAGGAAATGTAAATAGTTCCATCAGGACCAATAGCAGGGGTTTGAAGACCCCACCAGATAAAATTACCATGACGCCATTTTATACTTCCATTTTGCGTGACTGCATAGAGGGTTTCATATCCTCCAATATACAATGTTCCATCATTATCAATTGCTATTCCATAAAGGGCGTTAGAAATTTTTTTTGACCATTTTTTCTGTCCTGGTGTAACATTCATTACACTTACAGATAAAGGTTTATCACTCCATCCTGATATATTACCATTTTTATCCTTTGCCTGTGCATATATTGGATAATTCCCTGTATTACTCCAGACCCTATTAAATGTAATCACTGAATCGCTTGGAATAAAAGGTGTCCAGAAAGTAGTATCTCCATTTCCCCATGAAATCATAATAGATACACTATCACCATCAGGGTCATGTGCAGAAAATGAATATTGATATGTGTAATTCAAAAAACAATCTGTTGAACCGTAAATGCTTGGTTTATTTGGCGGAGAATTAGTTTGTGATTGAATCTGTATCGTTAAAGAACCTGACCAACCAGAGATTGCGCCATTTTTATCTTTAGCCTGAACCTTTATATCATAATAGCCCGTGTTTGTCCATGTGTGGTTCAAACTAACATTTGAATTATTAGGAACAAAAGAACTCCAGTTTGATGTATCACCATCACCCCATGAAAATCTTAAAGAGATACTATCACCTTCGGGGTCCTGTGCTGTTGAGGTGAAAGAGTATGAGGTATTAACATAGCCTGTTGTCGGACCTGTGGGTGTTTGAGGAACAGGTGGGTTATTTGTAGAAGATTGCTGGATAATAATCATAGCACTATCTGACCAGGATGATATCGCATTGTTTTTATCTTTAGCCTGACATTTTACAAAATATGTATCAGGAATGGACCAGGAATAGTTCATTTTTATTGTATCACCCGATGCAAAAAAGGAACTCCAGTTTGATGTATCACCATTTCCCCAGTAAAATCTTATGGAAACACTATCATTTCTTGGGTCCAATGCAACAGATGAAAAATCATAGGATGTATTAACAAGACCTGTTACCGGACCTGTTGGTTTTGAAGGAACTGGTGGATTAAGGATTGTTACATTTACTGTATCTGATATTCCAAGATTATCATTTTCATCGTATGCTTTAGCAAATATTTTATGTTGTGTATTATCGTCATAAACGGTAGTATTCCATAAATATGAATATGGGGAGGAATTGTCAGATAAAACAAGAGAGTCGTCAATATAAATTTCAACTTCAGAAACATTTTTATTATCAGTGGCATTGATAATTATCTCAACAATACCATTTAAAATTGAATTATCCTGCGGGTTTGTGATTGAAACCACAGGTGGTTCATTATCTTTTGAACAGCCTGTAATTATTATAAGAACAACCATTAAAACAATCATTATTTTTTTCACTTTTTACCTCCTTTTTTTTAAATTTGTTCTTATAATAATTTTTCAAAATATAATCCTAACATCGCTATAAAATTATAGCGATGTTAATCTTAAACAAACTTTAACCTCTTTATCATTACATATATTCTTCTAAAAATATTAAATTTTTTCATCATTCTATTTATACGCAAAATTTTAAAAAATATTCCTTGACGATTGGTTTATTTTTTTTACGATTTAAAAAAAGGAGTTCATATGTTAAAAGTAATAGAAAAATATCCATACAGGATTTTGCATCCTAAACTCGTTGCTTTGATAACATCAATTGATGAGAAAAATAAACCAAATGTATGCACAGTAGCCTGGATTATGCCTGTTTCAATTGAACCGCCTTTGATAACAGTCGCATTACAGAAAAGACATAAGACAACTGATAATATAATAAAAACAAAGGAATTCGTTGCGAACATTCCATCGGAAAAACAAATAGAATTGGCAAAATCCTGCGGTTCTGTCTCTGGGTGGAAAACCGATAAGATTAAAGAATTCAAAATTGAGATTGATAAGGCAAAAAAGATAAAGACACCGAGAATAAAGGATTGTGCCGGATATATAGAATGTGAACTGTACTCATATTTTGAAGCAGGAGACCATTATCTTTTCAATGGCAGGATTCTTATTACAGAAGTAGAAGAAGAATATTTCGATGAAATGTGGGTAAATCCACCTTTACTTTATCATTTTGGTAAAGATGTTTATGGAAAGGTTAATAGATTAAAAAAATCATAAGGAGGATTTATGTTTTTTTTGATCATTTTTCTCTTATCAGGTGAAAAGGATATGATTATCCGGGTTTATGCAAGAACAAGGTCTGAACTCTCAAGGATCCAAGAAAAACCTTTACTTGATATCGCTTCTGCAAGACCGGCTGAATATTTTGACATCGTTGCAGACGATGAAATCTATACAAAAATAAGAAGGAGTGGATTAAAGTATGAGATTATAGTTGAGAGTCTAAAAGAGATGAAAAGGTTTGTTAAAGGCTCTTACCATTCTTATAGTGAAGTTAATCAGATTTTAAGAAATTATGCTAATAATTACCCTTCTATCTGCAAACTTGAATCCCTTCCTATTCCTACATATCAGGGGAACTGGATTTATGGTTTAAAAATATCAGATGACCCTTATTTTGAAGACCCTACAGAACCCGGTATCCTTGTAGATGGTCTTCACCATTCAAGGGAATGGGCTACTATTGAAGTAGTTTTATTTGCTATAGATTCTATAGTTAAATCCTATGGTGTTATTCAGGAATTTACAGATATGGTGAATTCAAGGGAGATGTATTTCTTTCCACTTATAAATGTTGATGGATATCTATATGATTATCCATCTCAGTACTCTTGGAGAAAAAACAGGGAACCATTTGGTGGTTCAATCGGGACAGATTGCAACAGGAATTATCCAGGATGTTCAGGTGATATAGAAGGAGATTGGGGTGCAGTGGATGAAGATCAGGCAACACATTATCCTTCGGGAGATCTTTTTTGCGGTGCGTATGAAAATTCAGGTGATGAGACAAAGGCATTAACATTGTTTGTAAAGGAAAGGGAAATAAATGTGAATATGTCATATCATAGTTATTATGAAGCATTGTTCTGGCCTTGGGGGTGGACAGGTTCCCCTACACCTGATAACGAATTGTTTTCGAGGTTCGGAAATAGAATTGCAGATATGGTTTCAAGACTTAGTGGTGGGGTTTATGGAAGAGGGCAGATTTATTCAACTATATATCCTGTTTCAGGTTCAAGTATTGAATGGATTTATTCATACAATAAATGGGTAAAAGGAATTCCGAATCTATCTTTTGTAACAGAGGTAGGGACTGCATTCTATCAACCTGCATCAGACCTTGATAATATTGTAAGACAGAATTTTAAGGCGATAAAATATTTATGCCAGTATGCAGATTCAGTGGTTTTACTTTCCAAACCAGCAGTTCCACCACCGGAGGTTGTTTTGAATGATACGGTTCCCGAGACATTTACGATAAACTGGATTCCAGAATATGATGAATACAATACACCTTCAAAATGGGAACTTGTGGAATTCTCAGGTTTAAATATTATTACAGATAACCTTGAATCAGGTTCTTCCAATTGGGTTTTAAATGGATTTTCAATATCAACAGCACAGGCACATTCAGGTAGTAATAGTTTATTTTCTGGGAATACAAATAATATGAATTCTGCTGCTGTAACAAAATATCCTTATATTGTTAAATCAGATGATTCATTGGTATTCTGGTGTTATTATAATCTTGAAACGAATTATGATGTTGCAGTAGTTGAAATTTCAGAGAACAGGCTTGAGTGGTTCAATCTTGATACAACAAGGTTTACAGGTTCATCAGGTGGATGGATAATGAAGGCATATTCTTTATCAAAATGGACTGGTAAATCGGTTTATTTCAGATTCAGGTCAATGACAGATGGGAATACTTTAAATGGTGGATTCTATGTTGATGATATTTATCCTGTATCTTATTTTAACAATGTTGAGACAATATCTTCAACAATACAAGATACATTCTTTGAGATAAGCGGTCATAATATAGGGGAATATTATTATTATGTCCGTGGATATAACGATGTTATGGGATGGGGTGAGTATTCAAATTTAAAGAAGGTTTACATACAAAATACAGGTTTGGCAACAACACCTGTTATTATAAAACCATTTAATTTTGCAAGGATACCTGATTTGAACCCTGTTTTTTCATTCTATTCAGAAGACCCGCAGAATGATGATATACAATATGGAATCCTGATAGATGATAATTATTCATTCACTTTACCGGAAACAATCCTGACCGATTTCTTCACAAGTGGAGATACAGCAGATTATACATTCACAGAGCCCCTTGAATACAAGACATACTGGTTTAAGGTTCGTGCAAAGGATTCAGGTTCTAACCTTTGGGGTGGTTTTTCAAATATAAGAACTTTTACCACAAGTAATGATATTCCTATGAATACCTGCTCCTGGTTTCAGTGTAAAAGGGAACATTTCTTACAGAATTCAATGACAAGTGTCTATGTAAATGGTGATAGCATTATTCTTTATCCACCTGGTGATACTATTTATGATACATTACTCTTTGAGGATTTTGAATCAGGTATGCCTTCAGGTTGGACAATTGTGAATAGTAATAATGATGCATACAAGTGGGTTGTAGGAACAACAACAGCTCTTTCAACTTATACACCACCTAATTATGGAACAAAATATGCATTTTATTCAGACGATGATGCTGGTAGCTCTGCACCGCAAAGTATAGAAGAAGGGCTTATATCACCTTCTTTCTTGATTACAGGTTCTCCTTTAAGTCTTCAACTTAAATACTCTTATGGATACAATGATTACTCTTCATATGATTATTTCAGGGTTCGTGTGAGGACATTTAATAATGTATGGTCTGGATGGACACAGATCAGGGAATACAATTCTGATGGTTCAGGAACAGAGACAATTGATTTATCTTCTTTTTTCCCCTGTGAATCTATACAGATTGAATGGTATTACACCGAGACATCTCAAGAATGGGGATGGGCTTGTGCAGTTGATAATATTTCAGTGATTAAAAAAGAAGTTCTTACAATTCTCTCTGGAGAGGTTTTATTTAAGGAAGTAAGTTTTGATGACCTGAAAAAGATTTATGATAGGGAAGAGTGGGGTGATATTGTTGTTAAGAAAGCACATCCTGATGATTCAGTATTATTATTTGTTGAATATAAAGATGGGAATAACTGGTATTTTATACCTGATATGTATCTTCCGGGGAATTTAAATGGATTCTATTCGAATTCTATCTATGATACCATTTCTTTATCTAATGTTCCACCTAACTTATATAGTGTAATAAGGGTAAGGGCGAATTTATATAATACTTATAAAAAGATACAACCTGCTTTATTATCACTTGAAGTTGGGAATCTTTCAAGGTATGTTGGCATAACAGAAAAGGATTTAATGGTGAAGGTTTATCCTAATGTATTTACGGATTTTCTTACAATAGAAGGAAAGGATATAAAATCAATCGTTATTTTTGATATAACGGGTAGGATTGTGAAGAAAATAAAAAAAGATAAAGGGAAGATTAAATGGTCGGGTGAAGATGAAAAAAACAAAATACTTCCAAAAGGGATATATTTTATAAAAGTGGAAACAGGTAGAAAAATCCATATTGAGAAGGTGGTATTTATAAGATAATCAGTTGAATAATTTACCGAAAGATATATAGAAGATTTTATCTGTATAAAGAAGCCTTACATACAAAGGATAGACTTCTAAACCTGGTATAATTTTGATATTCATAAATTCACTATCTTTGAAAGTGAATATCGTCTTCAATGATATGGCTGACTTGACATTTATTCCTAATATTTCCCTGTTTAAGAATAGATATCCTGTTTTTATTGACAAATTATAAACACTTTTTGCATCATATATTTCCCTTTCTGGATACATATCATATATAAACATTTTTTCATCAATCGGAATAATACCTGAAGTATAATAAATCGTTAATCCGGAATTGATGAAGAAATTACCCATTCTTTTATTTGCTGTTAAAAATCCCTTGAATCTTTGAAAATAATCGTCGGAATAATCCCTAAGGCTTGATTTAAATGAAAAATTATAATAGATACCTTCATCAAACGGATTTCTTCTTATCATTATTTTCTTAAAAGATAAATCGTATTCAATGGACCTTTTGTTTAATTTCTTAATTACAGAAAACATCAAAAAATCGCTGTTTGACAAAGATATACTTGTTGTTCCTTCTATGTAAAATGTGTGATAAGGTTCGTAGAAAGAAAAATCTTTGTAGAACAAAGACAGAGAGATTGCAGCACTCTTGGGATATATCTCTTCAAGTGAACCATTCAGGAAGATTGAATTTATATGACCAAAAGAACCACCAAATGTTATTCCCTTGTATAAAATTCCTAAATTCCTGAAGCCATAGGACAATGTTATCAAGGTTTTTCCACTTGTTTCATAACCTAATCCTGTTTTTAAGAAAAATGGAGATGTCTCTTTGAAATTGTAATCTAATAGAAGGCTATCATTTTCTATCTTTGTTTTTAACTCAACCCCTTTGAATATACCTTTATTATAAAATCCTTCAAAACTTTCATAAAATTCATCTTTACCTGCAAGACTGTGAATCTTTATATTATTCCATCTTTCAAGGACACTTTTGGAGATAGATGTATTCTCGTAAGTTATATTTTTCACAACATATCTTCTTTTAAACTTTGATTTAAAATTCATTCTTTTCTTATTTAAATCCCATTTTTCACTCAATGGAACATTTTTGTAATCTAAAAGATTAAGGATTTCAACTATCTTTTCTTTAGCTGCTTTTTCACCCTCTTTTATATATTCATCTATATAACTGAAATCTGTTGATGTTAATGGGTTAAGATATACTGGTATAACTATATCTACATCTTCAACGAGCCTTAATTTTTCGACATTATTTTTTATTATATAAGATTCAGCTATCTCATCAACAGGTGATTTTATATCTTTTCTATGTTTATAAAGTAAAATAACGGCAATAACGATATCGGTTCTTTTTCTCATCTCATAAACAGGGCAATCATTGATAATCATTCCATCTACAAGAACAGAATCACCTATCTTGTATGGTGAAAAAACACCTGGAACAGACATAGAAGACCTTATAGCATCAACTATATTCCCGTTCTTGAATATTATATTATTTTTGGTTTTAATATCAACTGCGTTGCAGAAATACGGGATAAAAAGGCTATCGAAATCCGATATAGTATGGAACGGAAAATAAAGACAGGTTAAGAAATTTAAAACCTTGTATCCTTCATTTATACCTGAAGGAATCTCAGGTTTAAGGAATCTCATAGAAAGAGAATATTCTGCAATGTTTTCTGAAAATCCTCTTTTTTCAAATAAAGGAACAAATTCTTTTCTTTCACTGAAGACCTCGTTAAAATCAAAGTTTCTCGCAATACTTTCTATTTCAGAAGGATTATAGCCGCAGGCATACAACGCACCAATAATTGCACCCATACTTGTTCCACCTATCTCATCAATTGGAATATTGTATTCTTCAAAGACTTTAAGGACACCTATATGTGCAAGCCCATGTGCAAAACCACCACTTAAGACAAGTCCAACTCTAAAGAACAACAGAAATATCATAATTTAATTATATTGAATAAATTTAATATATCAACTATTTTGTTATATCTTGGTTAAGCCTTAATTAAATTAGTCTTTCTATTTTTCATAGCAGCCAATATCATATCCAGAACCGTTTGGTCTCGGATTTCCATCAAGGTCTACTGATGGTGCATCAATAGAAGTCCCATTATCTATCGCCTTACTGCCATTTTGTAGATGATAATCACCTTCACTACCCCAAGCAGGCGATATGAACATAGGATTACCATAAAGGTTATTTGTCCCGAAATTTTCTATATTTGAAGATGTCCAGACAGAATCACCATAAATAAGAACATTCTCGTTGTTTGGAAGGTAGAATAAATTATTCATAAAAGAAATTGTGCAGTTTCCTCTTATCCATACAGGTGAGTTTTGGCCCCTTGCACAGAAGATTGTATTCTTCACAAATATCTGGACGGGTGGTAAACCTGAATCGTATTGTGCATAGAAAAGATAATTATTACCAAGATAATCATCAATAGTTACATTTATTATATCAAACCTTGCATTTGTTTTCTCACAATGTATGAGCAGGGGAGACCAGGGTGTTATTTCATTATTCCCATCACCCCTACCGTATATAAGTGTATTTATAACCTTACTATTATCACCCCATAATTTAACACCATCACAGGAATTGTTAGAAACTATACATTCCTTAATCGTTGTATTTTCTGCTTTGGAATCAAGACCATCTCCATAATTATGAGATGCAATTGTCTTTTCAATTAAGATAGGTCCTGTTGATGTCTCTATACCAAATCCATCAGGTCTGTCATAAGGCCTGTTAGTTCCATCAGTCCCCTGATAATAATGTCCGCTATAAGATAGAGTGCAACCTATGATTTCAACATATCTCCATCCACCTGTTTCACCTGCTGGTCCACCTAATGAACCAAAACCACAATATTCAATCCTGCAATTCAGAATTTTTAAAGATTCTACATCCTGAAAGTTCATGCCGAATTCATCTATATGATGAATATAAATCTTTTTAAGAACGATATTCTTTGCAGGCTGACCGAGTATCTCAATTCCGTCTCTAAAATATTTTCCGCTTCCCCTCTGGTTTTCATTGTGTGTTATCTCAAGATTTTCAATCCATACATATTGTTTTCCTGACAAATCAATTGCAGTCAAAAGGTTATTTCCGCAAGCGATTATAGGTCTTGTCCTTCCTGAATCCGGAAGAACAACAAGTGTATCACCTGGCGAAAGTTGTTGTGCAGCATAACTTATAGATTTCCAGGGAGAATCAAAAGAACCATTGTTATTGTCATTTCCATTAGGTGAGACATAAAAATCACCGGTAATATTACCACCTATGATATAAACCCAGTTTTGGGCATTACCGGAATTCGGTATTATAATATCTTCGTATTCATTGAATTCATAGTCGTAATCATACTTTTCTTTTCTTCCACAGCCTGAAAGGAGAAATAAAAACAAGGATAAAAAAAGAATATTTTTCATAAATACCTCCATTTTTAACAATTTTATAATCATTCAATTTAAAGTCAAGTAATTTTAATGGTGTCAGGTCTTGACATTTGACAAAAATAAAGATAACCATAGATATTTTATCCCCTTCATTTACATTAACTTGAATGAAATGGATTAAGTGAGGATGATATTTCTGTTTTAGGTTCTATTTAATGGTAGTCGCAGGTTTTAGACTGTAAAAAATGTCAGATGTCAAGACCTGACACCAAATAATAAGCCTGTGGTAATCTCATCTTTTTTAGTTTCTTTTTAACAACTGAGAATACCACGAATTGAGTATAGAAATTATGTAATAATTCTCAATTCTCGTAATGACTCCTTTCACTTGTCATTCCGAGGGCTTGTCTGCTCTTCGCTTGTCTTATCAAGGTCGTGGGAATCTTATGTTTACTACTTTTTTAACACCCGGGATTACCACGCATTGGGCATAGTGATTATGTAAGCATTCCCAATGCTCGTAATGACTTCTATAATGTGTCATTCCGAGAGTTTGCCTGCATCTTGCTTGTCTTATCAAACTCGTGGGAATCCCATCTTTTCTTCCTTTATTTGTCATTGCGAGTCGCGTAGCGACGTGGCAATCCCATCCTTTCTTCTTCTCTGTCGTCATTGCGAGTCGCGTAGCGACGTGGCAATCCCGTTCTTTTCTACAAGAAAAGTTGAAAGTTTATGACTGACCCCGATTTTGAAAAATGTCAAATGTCAAGACCTGACACCGGTTTTGATTTGGTCAAATCGGTAAAGGTCCCTTTAAAGCCTTTAAAAATTGTTGGGAAACCTTTAAATATTTCCACTGATTTTTAGTCTGTTTACTTACATCTTCACACCATTTTTTAATTGTTTGGTCCTTTTTGTCTGTGTCTTCATATTCTCTACCTTTTGTCTCAATTATGTAAAAAAATTCTTTATTCTTAATTTTTTGAACTGCCACAAAATCAGGATAGTATAGCCTTATTGCTCCTCTTGAGCTAAGGTAGTCAATAGAAAATTTATCTGCAAAAGCCGCAAAGCGGTCAATATCAGGAGATTTATCAAGAAATTCTGCAAATTCAGCCTCAAAATCGTTGTAGACTGCAACAAAGTTAAAAACTGTCTTTTTACATCTTAGATGTTTTCTACGCCAAAGAAATGGCTCAAAATCAGATAACTTTATCGAACCGGTTTTTATTATAAGCTCTTTTTCTTCAGCGGAAATTTTTCCTATTTCTTTTGCAAGTATGTCAATTATTGCATCTCGAACAGAGATATCATCCAAATTTTTTCTTAAAATTTCATCTTCAATATCATTTAATTCTTTTTCGAAGCATCTTTTGAGGATATATTTCTCTACTATTGGATAAAGAAGATTAAAATCGCATAAAATCCTTGCCCTTTTTCGAATTTCATTTGTAATATATGATATAATTTCTCTTCCCGTGGGTAAGATACTTACTTCAATTGCTGCTTTATGAATCTCTGTTTCTGTAACTGGGAATTCCATTTGTAACAAAATCTTTCTTTCTTGGTTAAGTTTATCTGAAGTATAGAGCGAAGGTAATTTTAAAGGGTCTAACTCTTCAATTTTTTTATATTGTCTTATCCATCTTGGTTCTGCACATGGTATTTCTATATCATATTTAAGTCTATCCTTTTCTGCTGTAATCTTAATAGATTTAGGCGGAAAAGTCCTTACTGTATTGATGCCAACACCTTCTTTTTCAAGTTCTTTTACAAATTCTTCGAATGCTTCAGTGCCCATTACTTCAAGAGTTTGTGTATGGTCGGGGCTAATTTTGCTCATTAACCTTAAACCTCTTCCTACAGCTTGTTCTGGTAAAATTTGTGCTTTTGAAGTGAAAGGCCTCAAACCAAGTATCACTGTTACATTTTGAACATCCCAGCCTTCCCTTAACATCATATTACTTACAATAATCTTTACTTTGTTTTCCGGCTCATCGATTTCACGAGCAAGTTTTCTTAAAACCGGAAGGTCATTTTCTTTAATTTTTATTTCAGTTTCAGCAGATTCTCCTTCCTTTGATTTAACGTGGATTACCATTACTTCTTCTTCAGGATTTTTTAATCCAAGGTCTTTTCTTTTTCTTATCGTTTCTGCAATCTTATCAGCATACTCATTTTTTTCTGCCATTATGAACAAAACAGGCTTTTTACCAACAGAAGAATATGTTTTATAGTGCTCTTGCCATCTCTGAATTGCAGCGGTTATCCAGTCACCATATTTTTGAATAACATTATTTTTATTTACATTTTCTGGATCTTTTTTATCAATACGATGAACAATTAAAGGTGCCTTTACAATTCTGTCTTCCACTGCCTGTGCCAGAGGATAATCAACAATTATCCAGGGATAGTAGGTTCCCGTTTGTGTTTTTGGGGTCGCGGAAAAGTCAAGCCATAGATTTATGCCGTTAGGTAATGAATTGTGAATTCCCATTAATGTCTGGTGCCACTTCAATTCTTCTTCATGAACATGATGCGCCTCATCATTTATAACCATCATATTATCAAGATTCCTTAATTTATCAATCAGGATTTCAGGGGATTTCGTCAAGTCTTTCTGTGGAATTCTTCCAAGAATATCATCAACTATATTTTTGGCAACAAATTTTTGTCTTCTTGACTCATACAATTGTTGTATATTGTTAACTATTAAGTTTCCAGAAGGATTTAATGGTGAATCATCATCCCTTAAGGTAACTTTAATGTTCCAGTGTATTCTCCAAGAAGGTGGAATTAAAGGAATAGTATAAAATATTTTATTATTAGCAAAATCCTTAGCAAGCCTTTCATAAACAATTACGTTTGGTGCAATTATTAGGAAATTGTCAGGGTATCGCTTATCTTTTTCTTTTAATCTGTTGAAATAAGACCAGACGATAAGCAAAGCCATTGCATAAGTTTTTCCTGACCCGGTTGCCATTTTGAAGGCATATCTTAATAATCCCCTTTCAGGTAGGTCTTGTTCACCTTCCTGTTGTAGTTCGGGAAAATAGCGGATAAGTTTTCTATTCCCTTGCGTGTCTTCCACTATTTCTACTGCATTTTTAAATAAATCTTTTCTAAAATTCTCAGAATAGTTTTCAATTACAGGTTTTAAATCGTCATATTTTTTTACTTCAAAAAGGTAAATCAGTGTTTCAACTGCTTCCCGCTGGCAGAACCAGTATCTAAACAACTCACCGTTTAATTTATGATCATTAAAAAACCAGAAATATAAAAGTTCCCTCGTGGTGTTTGTTATTCCTGGATAATCGTTGTCTCTCCAATTATCAACATCTTCTCTTAATTTGTTTACAAGAAGCATTTTACTTGGTCTTCTTCCCTCAACGACTTTATAAGAATTTGTTCCTTCTTTTACAAGGTGAGCAACTGGTTTCTTCGAAGGGTCCCTGTCTTCTATGTAGGGCAGGGTTTTATCGTATTGAACCCAGGTTTTTGGTGGATTACTCATAATAATTTCTCCTTTTTTTATCCATTATATTTTAAACCTCGGCTTTTAAACCAATCTTCAATATTTTTAACTTCATCGGATTGCACTGAAGGAGTAGTTCTTTCAATAGATTCTAAAATATCATTCTTAATTATATTACCTTTTCTTTTAAAAGCAAGATAAGCAGCCTCTTCAATTATATATTCAATGTCTGCACCTGAATAACCAGCTAATTTTAATGATAATTCATTAATATCTTCATCGGTAATTTCGTTATTTCTTCCTCTAAGCTTCATTTTAATCATTGCTGCTCTTGCTTCTTCATCTGGTAGCCCAACATAAAAAATTCGGTCAAATCTTCCAGGACGAAGAAAAGCTGAATCTATCTTTTCGGGTTTATTTGTAGCAGCAATAAAAATTATAGGTCTTGTTTTTTCTTTAAAAATTCTGCTTAACTGAGATAAAAGAACAGGTGTAATTCTTTGCATCACAGTTGAAGTCTGATCCATTCTCTTATTTAAAATCCATTCAGCTTCATCAAGAAATACAACTGCTCTTGGTTCTTTTTCCAAGGCAGAAAAAATATTCTCTATTCTTTTTTCTGCCTCACCTGGATAACCCATAATTACAGAAGGACTAACCTCTATAAACTTTGCATCAATACTTTTTGCAACTGCCATTGCTATAAGTGTTTTCCCAGTCCCGGGTGGTCCAACAAGTAATATTCCACCTCCTATTTTGAGCTTTAAAGTATAAGCTAATTCTATATCCTCAAAAGGTGCAATGATTCTGCTTTTTACAAATTCTTTAATTTCATTTAAACCTGCAACGTCATCATCTAATGTATACTCAGAAATTGTTCCAATCTCAGGTTCTTTATTTTCTTCTAAATTATCAGGTATATTAAAAAATGAGAGAATTTTATTAGTAATATCTGGTCCATAAGCATTTTGGGCAGGGGCTCTTTTACCGCTTCTGATAGGTGACATTTTTATAATTTCTTCTAATTTACTTGTAGCTCCTGGAATTCTTTGAATATTTCCAATAGGTTTAACTTTAATTTGTGCTGGAAATTTTCCACCCCATGCCTTTTCATCAATATTAAGTTTGGCTTTACTTTCAGCTAAAAATATTCCCAAAAGCTCATCTTTTGATAAATTTAATAGAAAACCTATATCACCTTCTTTTATTGTTGTTAAATACTGCATCCTCGACTCTAGATCTCCAAATAGTCCTTTATACAAACATTCTTGTTCTGTTTTATCAGTGCAAATCATAATAAAACAGGGAATGTCAAATTTTTTTGATGATTTATCCATAATTACTTTACCTCCACATCAAAAATTTGTGATGTATCTATACCAAAAATGTCAATCACTTTAACAAAGATTTTATATTTTCCAGATTTTTCATAAGTGTGAGTAGCTTTTAGATTCAAGGTTCTTTCTTTTTTTGTTCTGTAAGAAGTCCAACCGTTATTGAAAGTGTCGTTCTTAAAATCAAAATCAACTGCCCAGTAGTCAATCCAGTCTGTCCATTTTTTGATTTTTCCTCTTACTTCTTCTGGAATTAGGTCAGTATGTGGGATAACAAAGTCATTCAAATCAACTTCAACTTTCTTTCCTTTAGTCTTTATTTCAATCTTAAAATGTGCAAGTTCAAAAAATTGGATATCTTTACGTTTTACAGCTTCTTCGTCTAATACATCCATAGGAATGATTCTCAATTTTAATTTAATCCCTTCGTTTTTCGCAATTTCTTCAATTGCATCATTTAGTCCCATTTCCCATTCCCAGCCAAGTATATGGAGTTCCTTTTGTCCTTGTGCCTTGCATTCTTTTATTGCATCAGTAACTTCCTGAATCGTAACAGGAGAGTCAACTGCACCTACATAAACAAGGGCATTTGATTTTTTGCCATGGATGTGAGTAAAGCCTGAAATGGGCTCAGCACCATAGAGTTTTAAGATAAAGGCAAGGTATTCAAAAAGTGCCTGCTTTTCATCTTTACCTGTAAACGTTTTAACCTGCCATAATTGACGTTCGTATTTACCGAGATTTAAGATTTCAAAGGGTTTTGCTTTTTTGCCGTATTTTTGCCCTTCATTTTCAAGGTCTTTTGAGTTTTCAATCTCAAGAAGACGCTTCCTTGTGATGTGAATAGCATAACGGGACAAATCGCAACCAATCCATCGCCTTCCAAGTTTTTCTGCAACTGCTAAAGTAGTTCCTGAACCACAGAAGAAGTCAGCAACAAGGTCACCAGGATTAGAAGAAGCAAGGATTATACGCTTCAACAAGGCTTCGGGTTTTTGGGTTTGAAAATTTAGCCATTCGGTTCTTGCGGGTCCAAAAATATTTGGTGGTTCTAACTCAAGCCCACTCCATACATCATCTATTTGAAGTGCCTTTTCTTTGTCTAAATAAATCTTTCTAATTTCTGCGGTAAATGTTCTAACCACTTGATATAATCCTTTTTCATCTTTCTCTTTGTACCAGCGAAGAATCTTGTCTTTTTCATCCGAACTTAACTCGTTGAATCTTTTAAATATAGGATTTATAAGAACATTTTCTGATTTACGATAAAATAAAATAATATCATATTTAGAAGGATATTTTTTCTCCGCACCAAGTCTCCTTGTATACTTCCATATAATTTGATTTAAGAAATTCTCATATCCAAATATTTCATCCATTATTATTTTTAGATAATGGCCTACTCTGTCATCACAATGTACATAAATAGAGCCGTTTTCAGCAAGAAGTTCCTTCATTAATACAAGCCTTTCATACATCATTTGAAGATAGGAATCAAGGCCTATACCCCAGGTGTCTCTGTATGCCTTTTCTTCAATTATTGAATGTTCTTTTGTAATTTCTTGTGCTTCTTCTCCAATTTGAATTTTGAATTTAAAATCAGCTCCTGTTGCAAAAGGTGGGTCAATGTAAATGAGATTTATTTTTCCCGCAAATTTTTCAAGTAGGGAAGACATTATAAGTTTGTTATCACCCCAGATTAGTTTGTTTCTCCAGCCTTCTTCAAAACTATTTCCTTCTTTACCTGTATAATAATCAAATAATGACAAGGTTTGTGGTTGTTCTTTCCCTGTCCTTGGTTTGTTTATAACTTCGACAATCTGAAATGGATAAGGACCCGGTTTTTCAACAGGGTTAAGTTTACCTTTTTCGTCATATTTTCCCAACCATACAAGTTCTGTTTTTTTTACATCAATCTTTGGCATATTTATTCCTCCTCTAATTCTTTTGTTTTAAATTTAATTATTCCATTTTGTGAACAATAAAACCTAAAATCACACTCTTTACATATTTTTTCTGTATCAGGTTGTTTTTCAACATTAAAATTTTCTTTTTGTATTTTTTTAACAACTTCGTCAAAATACAAACCTGCTTTTTCTACTTCTTCTTCTGAATATCTTAACTCCATCAAAGCATCCTTTCTTTTCTCTTCGGAAGTCCAGTAGATATACATTTTTCCAACTGGTTTTTCGTATCTTTCCTTAATTATGTAAGCATAAAGATTGAGCTGCTTGTAATAATTGTCAATAATTGGATCATTGTAAGATGGTTTCTGCTGTGTCTTAAAATCAAGGATTTCGAGTTTTCCCTCATCACCTAATAGCAAGTCTATCTTTCCGGAAATAATATAATCTTCTTTTTCAACTGATACATCTACTTCTGTTTCTTTGATTTTTTCTAAAAAATCTTTGTTTTGCCTAAAGTAGTTTAACACATGTTTTAGAGCAGATTCCTTTCGTGTTATGTCAATAGGTCTTAATCCAGCAAGAATTAGTGCCTTAAAATTTTTTTCAAGCAATTCTTCAATTTCCTGAGTAGTTATATTTTTTCTTCCGTCAAGGACTGCTCGATGTATATCTTCAATTGTATTATGGACAAGTGAACCGAAAAAGATTTGTGAAGAACGGGAAGGTTGGAATTGATATTCTTTGTAAAATAAGTACTGTTGTGGACAGTTTTCATAAACATTAACTTGTGAAAGAGAGTATGATTTTTTAGGAACAAAAAGCGGTTTGGAAGAAAACCTTTGTGCTTTCAATTTTTCACTTTCAATATATGGATACTGGGCAAGGCCATCAAGTATTGGTGAAAACCAATCCTGTGGAATATCAGGAGTGGTTAGAACAAGAATTTTTTGAGCCCTTGAAAATGCCACATAGTAGTGTCTTAATCTATCAAATTCAGTCATCTGTTTTTCCGTTTCAAAAGTTCCTCTTTTTGAAAATGGTAAAAGATATTTGTCAACATCTTTTTGAACATGAAACCTTTTATCAATAGAACCAACAATAACAACAGGGAATTCTAAACCTTTTGATTGGTGAATTGTCATAATCTGAACAAAGCCTTTTGGAATAGGATTATCCGGGTCTTCATATTCATCAACACCAATTTCAAGAAGAAAATTAAAGAAACTCCCAAAAAGATAAAATTTTATGTATTCTTTGTTAATTGAAGTAACAAGCGAAATATTGTAATAATCTTGGAATACTTTTATGAGATTTGAAAAAATAGAAAGACTGTAGGCATTATTTCTGTTTCTCAAGAATGATGAAAATGGTTCATAGGCAAGTAGCTGGTAAAAATAATCAAGAATAGTCAAATCAAGAGAGCCCTTTTTAAGATTTTCTATTTGTCTTCTCTTTCTTTGAAGATAATCCTTTAATGAAGGATATTTGATTATTACACTACCAAGAAGTGCTATTGCATCTTCAATATATTCTTTATTAGGATAATCATTTAAATTTTCATAAAATCCCAAAATTATCACATAACATGCTGAGAGTAATTTTATTTCGTCATTATCGAAAAATCTCTTGGCTCTTGGAGCAAAATATGGAATATTGTTTTTATTCAATGCTTCTATATAATGACTGCTATGTTCTGGTCTTACACTTTTAAGGAGTAATGCAATATCGGACCAATCCTGAATTATTTTATTCTCTTTTAAGAATTTTAATAACATAACAAATCTTTCCGCTTCATCCTTTTTATTCTCGCCCCAAATTAAAAAAACTGTTGGATAATCAGGAAACTTTTCTTCAGGATTTGGTTTTATCTCTTTTTGATAACGAAATCCATTCCAGTTAATTGAAGTTATAAACTTGTTGTATCTTTCAATTATATCTTTGTGACTTCTGTAGTTTGTTGTTAACTTTATCTGTTTACAATTCCTAAAATTTTTTGGAAATTCAAGTATGTTCCTAACAGTTGCGCCTCTGAACCTATAAAGAGCCTGGTCTTCATCACCTACAACACAAATATTGTTTTCAGGACTCGCCAGGGTTAAAAGTATTTGTTCCTGTATATAGTTTGTATCTTGATACTCATCAACCATTATATATTTTATCTTCTGTTTAATCTTCGAATAAAGTTCAGGATTTTGTAAAAGGTCAAAGAAAATCTTTTGTAGATGTGAAAAGTCCACTTTGTTTTTCTCAAATAGTTTATTCTGATATTTTTTGTAAGAATAAGAGAGCAATTTGAGAAAATCATCAGAACTTGAAGATAAAAGGTCTAATTCTATCATCTCTTCTGTTATTTTATTAAAAAAACTGCAAATATTATCTATAGTATCCCATTTTCTTTTCCACTTTCCCAAAAACATTCCATTAATTTGGGTAGTTATTTCATCAAAATTTTCATAAATAAAAAATAGTTGTGTTAATTCATCAAGAACCGCATACCCTTTTTTAAGTGGTGTATAATTTAGAAACTTATTTATGAAATCATTGCATAAACTATGAATTGTTCCAACTTTTAATTGATGTAGATTATTTTTATAACCAATCTTACTTGCTAAATTACTAACCCTATCCCTTAATTCAAAAGCTGCTTTCTCTGTGAATGTAGTAAGAACAATTTCATCAGGTTGTGCCTTATTAGTAACCAGAAGATAAAGTGTTCTTGCAACAATAGTAAGAGTCTTACCAGTTCCTGGACCTGCAATAATTAAAACAGGTCCTTCGATAGATGTTATGGCATCTAACTGGTCATCGTTCAAAGTCGGAATAACTTCTTTTATTTTTTCAATAATATTCATATTAATTTTTCCTTTTTGAAACTTAAATAACCGGTTGAAGTTACAATAAGATGGTCGAAAAGGATCATACCAATAGACTTAAGAGCTATATCAATGGCTTTTGTTAGGTTTTTATCATATTCTGATGGTTCTAATTTACCATTAGGATGGTTGTGCACAATAATAATTCCGTACGCATTGTGTTTTATACCTTCTTCAATTATTTTTCTTGGATAAACAACTGTTTTATCTATGGTTCCTGAAAAGTAAAATTCCTTCGCTGGGAAAAAGTTGTCTTGTAGAATTTTTGCGCTACTATCCAGATATATTACATGGAATTCTTCTTCTTTTTTATCTCCAATTTTTTCAATACAATATTTGGCAATTTCTTCAAAACTTTCAGAAAATGGTTTTTCAATCGCCTTTTGCTTTCTGTATATAGTATTAGTCTCTTTTATTAGTTTTATTAGGGTTGTAAATTTTTGTTTAATAAAAGGTATAGAATGAAGTTCCTCATCAGAAGCATCAAAAATACCTTTAATTGAGCCAAATTTATTTAGAAGTTCCTTTGCAATTGGCTTTACATCTTTCTGTGGTAACACATATGTTAAGAGTAATTCAACTATTTCATATTCCTGAAGACTATGCGAACCAATAAAATTAAATCTTTCTCTTAATCTTTTTCTGTGTCCTAAATAGTGCTTTTCTGTTTTTTTCTTATTGTTTCTATCTTTTTCTTCCATTTACTATTCCCCTATCAA
>CBFGJG010000010.1:0-55415 GCA_965649055.1 Caldifarciminota bacterium | reverse complement strand
CTCTTATTCCTGCTTCGTAATCACCTTCATAGTTTGAAAGGAAATTAACAATACCTGAAAGTTCATTATTTATATAAATATCATAATTGTAATTTCTGTGGTTCTTTTCAGGTTCGGGAACATTTATAAAATGAATTGCATTCTTCATAGCACATATTGAATGGACACCATGGTCCATAGATGCAAAAGATGGGTATCTGTTAAATGTTGAAACAGGGTCCAAGAAGAAAGGCACTTTATCTTTCGGAAATACCTCAACTATTGCGTGATTACCCCAGAATGTAGGGATTTCAACAACAAGGTCAGGTCCATCGTTTGTTTCAAGATAAACAGGATACGCTTCTATACCTGCTGCTTTGAGCATCGTTGAGAAAAGTATCGACTTATCTGTGCAATCACCATAACCATTCTTTAAAGTCTCTTCTGCCTTATGTCCTGATACACTGCTTGAAGCAGCACCTTTTATTGATATGTATCTTATGTTTCTCTGGACCCAGTGATACAATCTTGCTATCTTCTCATCATCTTCCTTTGCATCCTTTATTATACTATCTGTTAATGCCTGTATCTTCTTTGTTACAATCATCCTGTTTTTCTGGAATTCAGCATACCAGTTCATTATATAATCCCAGTCTTTATAAATACCTGAGATTAGTTTAGGTAAAAGCTCTTCTTGTGAAGGCATCCTTGGTTCTTGAATTATTGGTATTGCGTTGTAATGCTCAAAAGTATAGATCTTACCTTTATCATAAGTAGAATCTATTTTTATATCCTGAACATTTTTCAATTTATAATACAATGTTTTTCCTTCCGGTAATTTCACTGAAACCTTAGAATAATAAACAGGGTCTTCACCACCAAAAAACCAGGAAACTTCGAAGAAATCCTTATTCCATGGATTGAACTCATAATCTTCATATATGTATTCAACAATATCACCTATTTCAACATTCGGGAATGTAAATGTGACAACCTTTCCTTTTCCAAAGAATTCCATATCCTGCCTTGGTTTTGTTATCTTTATCTTTGATTTATCAATTTCTATCACTTCACCATTCTTTTTTATCACCCTTGCAAGTATAACCTTGAACCTTTCAGCATCTTCCTGAAAATATCTTACAAAATTTGCCCATTCCCTTCTTTCATCCTTTAAAACAAGACCTGCAAAATGATATCTATAGCTTCTTTCACCATTTGGAAATAATTCAAAATATCCATCATCAATAAGGACAACACCTTTATATTCAGCAAATACATCATATAATTCATTAGCAAGTTTTAGAAGATTTGAAACATCTGATTTTTCAGTCTCGTCGTATTTGACTTCACCTGCTTCATAGATGATAGATTTAACATCATTTCTTGGAATAGTTTTATCCATTATGAATATTGTATCACCTTTAAGGATTATAAAATCAGTCTGGATAATTGAACCATCGTAAAGTTCAATTGTATGTGCTGATATAAGGAAGGTGATGAAGAAAAACATAAAAATTCTTCTCATAAAACCTCCATTTTTTATTATAAATATATGGGATAAAAAAGATTTGTCAAAAGAAAAAAGGGGGAGTTTAACTCCCCCTTAAATTAAAGATTATCTGATTATCGGGATCTTCAGTATCTTCTTTTCTTTATTCCCTTCTGCAACCACAAAATAGATACCATTTTTTATATCAACAGGAATCCTTAATATGCCATATTTCTGATTCCCTGAAATAGGTTCAGTAATCAGTCTTCCAGTTATATCGTATATTGAGACCCTGTATTCACCATCTTTTGGTATATAAAGAATCATTCTATTTGTCTTTGTATCGTAAGTGATATCAAGTTTCGTTATCCCGTAATATGTTATACTGAATGTTTTTTCTTCGTTGTATCCATCAGTGAAGACAAAATTCAACCTGTAATCATATGTCTTTCCATTCTCAACATTCTTATCAATAAATGGTGAACTGTTTGTCTTTGTTATAAGTTCATAGTCAGAATTATCAGATTTTCTGTATATCTCAACATATTCAATATTGTAGGTGGTGAACATTATATTCACACCTTCATATGTTGCAAAATATGAAAGTTCTATCAGGTGTGTTGAAAGTGGTTGGCCACCATAATAACCATCTGATTGTCTCCTTATGAAGAGAGAGCAGGGAACAGGTGCTTTAGCCTCATAGTTATCATTCTTCCAGATAACAACAGCAAGTGTATCACCGGCAGTGAGTGAGATATTTGCAAATCCTTCCATAACACCTGCACCACCATCGTCATCTTCTTTTAGTGCCCTTGAACGGGAGAAGATACTCCCTTTTGGGAATATTGCAATACCAACATTTGTTCCTGCAAGTGATTTTACAGAGCAGGCATATTGTGCAGTTGTTGGAACAACGAAGTTATAAACCTTCACAACATCCTTTGCGCTCTTAAATGAATCAACCGCTGCTGCAACCCTTGTAGAAGACCAGTTTGTTATGTATTTATTACCTGCCCTGAAATCTACGAATGCAGAATCCCTTGCATCAAGGAAGTTATATATACCTGCTGCAAGTGAATCATAATTCTTATCATTGAAAACAACGAAATCAACCTTTCCAGGACCAAGCCCTGAACCAATTATGAAATTTGTATATCCATTGTAAGGTGAGGTCGGGAAATCAGAATATACTTCAATATCGATATCAATAGTATCTGATGCAATATTCATCCTTATAGGACGGACTGCAAAACAATAGTATTTTGTGTTTGTTCCCGGGAATTTCAGTTTATAAGCAGTGATATTTGGGTAATCACCTGCAAAAGGTCCTGTCATAGGTGGGACCCAGGGTTCTTTTATTGATGAATCAGAAGGGAAATTTGGTGCTGCTAATGAATACTGCTTTCCCCAGAATCTGTATTGAACATTCATAACATTACCCATAACATTGTTTGTTCTATCACCATAAAGCATCACAGTATGCCTTCCACCTGGGACATAAATAGTTTGATTTACATAAGTTAAAGTTGTATATTGGTTAAGGTTTGTTGCAGTTCCATACCATCTTGAATGATTATCAAGGAAGAAATGATTTTCCCATGTCCCCCTTGCAGTCCTTGGGCTTGTTGTATTTATATTCCTTGTTGAGCGGTTTATGAATGCCATATGTGAATATATTGTCTGACCAGGCCAGCATCCATTTATAATTGTTGGTAATGTCTGTGTCCCTGATGTATTTGTTAAGACAGCAGGCCATGTCCAAGAAGAAGGTCTATAATAAGAAAGAGTTGGATGGTCGTGTCTTATCCAGATTGAATAAGTAATAGGCATTCTTCCCCAAAAGGTAGCACCTGAAGGTGCCCAGTTTCTCCAAGAAGAGCTGTAATAAGTCTTATCTGCAATATTTGGTGCCTCCCAGAGAAGCACTTTAAGCCCTGTTCCTGTAGTAGCAATTATACAATTCTGTCCATACCAGACATAACCCGGGAGATAGCGAACCCTTGGTAGTAGCCTCCATAAACTTGAAGTATTTCCATTAACCGATAGTGAAGCACGGCAAAATGTATCACCGGGAAAACCTGTTGCGACACTATCGCGCCAGAGATAAAAATACATTGTTCTTGCTGTACTTCCATCATTGTATGCACGAATATATGCAGAATCAATATAAAATGAGTCATACCTTGAGTTCCCAAAATAGAACCTGGTTGCCCAATATGTAGTTGTTCCAGAATTTCCAGAACCTATAAATAAATATCCACTTGGACTTGAGCCAAATCTGTAAAGAAATGTATCGCCCCATGTTGGAACAAAAGGCTCCCTTACTGCAATATTGAATGAATCTGTGTATGTTGAACCTGTTCCATATCTTCCTTTAATTTTTACCTTAAAATTTAAATTCCTACTCTGTAATGAATCATTATCCCAGAATTGAATAATCCAGGGGTCATTATAGTTATTCGCAACATCTATCCCGTTATTTATCTCTTTTATATATGATATTGTATCAATGGGTGTAACCCTTAACTGTGTATAGGCATCCGCTCTTACAAGCCATAATGTGCATTGAATAGCATTAACGCCAAGATTCTTCAAAGATATGTAAAGTCCAACCCTTTCAGAAGGTTCAATAATACCATTATCATTCCCAAATTCTTTATCGTTTATATTATATGATAAAGACCTTATTAAAGGAGTCGAAACTGGATTCCTTCCAACATAAGGTCTAAACATGAAATCACCAGTAGTATTTATACTCCAACTACCACCCTGATTTTTAAAAGCCATAACACCAGATGCACCATTATCAGATAAAGGATATGTTGCCGCACCTTGTGGTGTCCAGACACCTACCCAGTAATTGCCACTCATCACAGGTTTTGTAGTTAACCAGACAGTCTTCCAGTTTGTGTAAACAGAGTCAGCTGTAAAAGCCTGAGTATACACAGGTGGGTCTTGTGGTAAACCATTATTATCATTCCAGACCATCAATGTGCAAACAGTCCCAGCACCCTGATATAAAAGATATTTTACAGCAATAATAGTATCATAGGATGGCGTAGAGAACTGAGCGGCACAATATGCAGCTGAGTAATAAGTAGTAGCTGTTCCATCATCATTTCTTAATGTATCCCTGTATGTTGGTTTATTAGTAAAATCACTCACAAGGTGGAAACAATCCCAGATTGTATCTGTCTTTGTTACACCATCAATTGTATACTGGAACCTTATCCTCAATGTCCAGTATGTCCAGACAGTATCACCCATTACAGGCATAGTTACCAGGAATCTATCAGAAGATGAATTCTCTTTCTCTTCAAACCTGTTCAAAGTTCCATAAGAACTTGAACCATCATTAATATTTATACCTGATGGGTCTTTATAAACAATTTCAGCAACCACATTCGTCGCATTAGCACCGGTATTCTTTAATGTTATATAAAGTGTATCAACTTCACCCGATGATAATGTGTTATTATTATGGTCTTTCACACGAACATTGGATATAAATATATGTGGAACCTTTGGTTCAGGTAGATTATTAAGTATTTTTTCAACATCTATCCTTCCCCATCCAAATGAGTCATTTGGCCATGTTGTTATAGCGCCCTGTAGATATGCATAATCTGTGATTAACCTATATATCCTTCTTAATCTTGCAGTATCCTGATATTCTCCAAATGTGTTTGCCTGAAGTATCAAAGCAAGTGCACCTGCGACATGTGGTGTTGCAGCAGATGTTCCTGAGAATGTTTGCCAGTTCCCACCTGCCATTATCGTAATTGTAGGCTCAGCTGGTGCAATAATATCAGGTTTATGTCTATCCCAATCAGACCTTGGCCACCATTGTGTATCGGTCCAAGGGGCTTGGTTAGGTGCAGGACCCCTTGAAGAATATTCAGTTACCCATTCCTCATCCCAGTATGTTGCACCAACACCAATCACCATAGGGTAACTTCCAGGAGGTGTGACCGTAGATGCACTCGGCCCACTATTACCAACTGCTGCCACTGTTATTATATTTGCAAGCATCTGGGATTGCATTTCATCCCAGAAAGAAGTAACAAGTGTAGATGTAAAACCCCAGGAGTTTGATGTTATATGTGGCCTTAAAGTATCATAATTAATAAGCCTTTGATATGCCAAACTCATCTGTGCCTCTGTAGCATCCATAATTCCACAGACAATTAAAGTAGCACCAGGTGCTCCACCTATTCCATGTTCACCAACTGCCAATCCAGAACATGCAGTTCCATGGTATCCTGAGTTTGAAAAAGTATCCTGTGGTGTTGTAATACCAGTAGGATTCGCTGCATAATACCATCCAGATTGCTTCCTCCATCTGTGCCTTATCTGCGGGCAATTCAATATATCAGCACCTGTATCCATAATTGCAATCACTATTCCATTTCCCTTATATCCTTTTGCCCAGAGATGCGGTGTCTTTATATTTTCCTGTGATGGAGAAACATAATCTTCACCTGGGAAGAAATTACTTAAAGGAACATATGTCTCATTTGGTGGAATTTGTGCAACAACTTCATCTTCCCTAATATCAACTGTATTTTTCCCGAGCTCATTCTCAAGACTTAATACAAGTCCTTTAGGAACATTATGAACACCTATCTTGTTTGCAATATAAAGCTGTATAATATCATCTTTTTTAATACCATTTTTAATAAGGAAATCAACAAACGGTTGCTGTGTTGAATAACAGAACTCTTTTAAGTAGGCAAATGGGTCATAGCCTTCTGATTTCAGTTTCCAGGCATAATTATAATCAGCAGAAGGAAGCTGGATAACTATATTTATAACATCATCTGACTTCATTTTATCAAGTTTCGCCTGTAATTTTGGATTTATTATAGAAAGAATTAAGAATAAATAAGCCATCTTTACCTCCCTTCCTCTTTAATCCTTTTTTCCTTCCTTTCCTTCGCCTCACTCTTAATCCTTGTCAATTCTTCATTTCTCTTCATCATTATCTTCGTCTTTCCTTCAAATTTTCTCCTTTCCAGTTCCTTGTGTGATTCAATATCCGTTTTATCCACTGTATTTTTGGATAATTCCTGTAGTTCCTGTATAAATGGCAGTGTGTTTTTAAATATAATCGCTTCAAGATAACATCTTTCAACTTCATCTTTAATATCAACATCATGCTCACCTGATCTCAATGTAAGGACCTGTCCGATTGATTTTCCTGAAACAACAGGTAGATTATCTTCAACCTTCAGAAAACTAACAATATCTTCCTTATAAAACATTCCATAATCGGTTATCAGTTTAGGAATTGTATAACCCTTTGTAAGTTCTTCAGGAAGCCTGAAAGGTATAACATAGTCATTTAAAGGGACCTTTTCCATAGGTAACACATCATTTAAAACATTTACACAAAAAAGTAAAAGCACCATAAATACCTCCCTTTTTTAATATATATATAAAAATTTTGTTCCCAAATTTTTATATTCATTTTCAAAGACTTAATTTTTAAAGACTGTGAAATTTTTGCAAACTATGAAAATTTTGCACACCTTGGGGTCAGTCATAAACTTTCAACCTTTCTTTAGGAAATCAAAGATTTTTCTTCCGATTCTAATCATATTTGCACCTTCTTCTATAGCAATTTTATAAGAATCTGACATTCCCATTGAAAGATATTTAATATCTTTACCAATATCTTTGTCTTCTTTTAATTTTTCAAAAATCTCCTTTGTAAGTTTAAAGTATGGTCTTATATCTTCTATATTTTCAACATTTGGTCCCATGGTCATAACACCTTCTATCTTTATATTCTCAAATTTTTTTATCTCGTCAACGAAATTAAAGACATCTTCGGGGAATATCCCTGTTTTTTGTTCTTCTTTAGCACTATTTATCTCTATAAAGCACGATATTTTCTTTTTTGCCCTTTTGTTTATCTCTTCAGCAAGTTCAATAGAATCAAGTGTCTGAATAAAGTCAACTATATCTATAATTTTTTTCACTTTATTTTTCTGTAAATGTCCTATAATATGCCAGTAGATTTTTTTATCTGTCTTCCCCGTAACATAATAATATTTCTCTAAAAAATCCTTCACATAATTTTCTCCGATATGTATGATACCTCCATCAATAATCTTCAAAACTTCTTCTTTCTTAAAATACTTCGTTGCTGCCACAACAATGGGGTCAGTCATAAACCTTCAACCTTTTTACCCAATCATCAAATTTCTTTAATCTTTCTTCTTTATTCAAAATTTTATCAAAGATTTTTTTTGTTGCCTGTGGAGTCACATCCCAATATTTTGCAATTTCCTCCCATGTTTGATGGAGTCTTTCCCTCAGGATAAGTATTGCATATTGTTTTGCGAATCCTTTTTGATGTTTTTTTAAATTATCTAAATTCACATTGAATGTTTCTTCCAAGAATTTCTCAAGATGATAAAATTCAATCTTCACTTTTCTTTTTTCTTTTCTTTCATCTTTGCCTTTCTTCGCAAGAATATTTTGTATAAAAGAATCTTCTCCATAAAATAGGATATTTTTGACCTTTTTCAATTCTGGTTCTTCTATAATGATTGGTTTGTGGAATTCTATAAACTCGTTTAATGAATCAAAATGTAATAATACTTCTTCTTTTGAAACAATCCATTCTTTGTTTATATATTCATTATAACTTGACCATTTATAATCTTCTATATTTTCAACTATATTTGCCTTAACTGGATTAAAGTGTATGTATCTAAGAACTGTCAGGAAATAATTCTCTTTATCCACAAGTATTGCCTTGTATCTATCACCAAGAAGGTGTCCTTTAAGTTCGTATTTTTTATTAAACCATTGGACATAATTTGTAAGGAGCCTTTGCATAAAAAGATATAATGGTTCTTCCCCTGTTTCTATTAAAAGATGAAAATGATTTTTCATAAGACAATATGCATATATCTTAAAAGGATATTTTTGGGAAAACTCATATAATTTTTTCAAGAAAGAAGCATTATCATCTTCATCAAGGAATATTGCCCTGTCATTATTTCCTTTAACTATAACATGATGAATAGCACCTTCAAAATCAATTCTTACGCTTCTTGCCATAAGAAATATTATTTTAAAATTTTATAAATGTCAAGGAGAAAGGTTGAAGGTTTATGACTGACCCCAAAAAAAAGGGGGCTTAAAGCCCCCTTTTTTAGAATACCTTGATTAACTTGTTTATTATCTTACCTTCGCCTGTTTCAAGCCTTATGAAGTATATACCATTCGGTATATTCAGTTCTATCCTTTCATTGTAGTATCCTGCCTTCATCTTGCCTTTGTCAATCGTTGTTATCTTCTGTCCAAGTGTGTTGTATATTGAGAATTTCACATCTGTTGCCTTCGGTAATCCAAATTCTATATCCAATCTTCCGGATACAAGGCTTGAAATCTTTAAGAAGAGTTTATCAGGAATAATTTCTGTTATTCCAACAGTTGTCTCATAGTATCCAGATACTGGGTCTCTCCCGGTATTTGCCCATTCACTCTTATCAGCAGATGTGAAGTAGAATTTGACATTCGTTGGAACCTTTGTCTGTAATGGAATTGTGTAATAGAACCTGTACGGATAAGAAGTTGTCATACTATCGTGTGTAACACCTACAAATGGTCCATCATTTATTGAGTAGAAGAGTGAATCAAAAAGTAGTGGTTCTTCAGGTGGATACCAGATAAAGTCAAATATCTCAATAGAAGGTAAGAGATAGTTCTGGACACTATCAACGAATAGATTTGAATACTGCGGTGGTGACCAGTCTATTACCATCTCCCTATATGGTGAAATCTCAGAAACACTATCAGGTGAAGTGTAGACAGTGCGGACTGCATACTGGTATATTGTATGGTTCACAAGATTAAGCGGGCTATCTATCCAGGAATTCGTATTCGGTGTTCCTATTGTTATCCATGGTCCACCCATTATATCCCTTCTTAATACTTCATAATGATTGATATTCTTAGGTGTGAATACAGGTCTTTTTGCATTCCTTGCATAGATGTCAGGAATCTTTATAAACTCGAATCTCTTCTCACCTTTTGGAAGATTTGCAACAACTGAATTTGTATTGGACTTTGATTGTGGTAGATATTCAACAAAGGCATAAGTGCATACATCATATTCTAATGGCCACCAGTCTGTTCCATCACTATATTTTGACCTTGTGGTGTTAGAACCATCATCCAGAACTGAAAATGGATAGATTGAATTGTAATACTGCCAGCCTATATGGAAATCACCTGATGGAATAACAATATTGTATTCTGAAAGGTCTACGTATGTAAGTTGTGGATAATTCAATGGAACAATCGTGGTATCAAATATTTCAATGTTAGGAATTCCATTGTTATCATCCCATACAATAAACCTTAATGAATCAGTAATAGGTGGTGCATCTGTATAGAAATATGAAGCAAAACCTATCAGCCTTACCGGTGAATACTGTGGTGTGAATTGTGTGGCAAAATAATAATTTGGTCCAAACGAACCAGCAATGTATGGACCATCATCATAGGCAAGGAATTCATAAGGATTAAACCATTCAAGTAATACACTTGAATCCGGCAGTGCAGTTGCAAATATAGTATCCTGACCAAGTGGTGCGAGCTTAAAGAACCTGTAGGAATTGGTGGATACGCCATTACCTGCTGCATCTTCTGCATATAGAGAATATTCAATCACAGTTCCAGGAGAAACATCATCAATATAGAATGTGAATGTATCTTCAATTATCGAATTTGGGTATATTGTATCAAGCTCATCATTTACTATAGAATACAATGTTGCATAAATCGGTTTTGAGATATCTCTAATAATTGCCCTTACCGGATATGGACCATTATTGTATGTATTCTGTGGCTGCTGGTCAAATGTTATTGTAGGTGGTTCATTGTCAGGGACAAAATCAATTGAGAATGAGTCAATATACCAGTACCATTCATTATTTGCAACATACCAGAAACCTATCTTGACAAAAGGCTCACCATTAACATAAGGTGTTATATCTATTGTTTTATACCCTGAATCATCTGCATTCTGATATAATGCTATCCTTGTCCAGTTTAAACCACCATCTGTTGAAAGCATCACATTACCTGAATCCAAGTTTGATGTACCAAAATCATTATAATAATGCCAGTAGTTCAATGTGTATGTTCCATATGCTGAACAGTTGAACCTTGGTGAAATAAGCCAGTCATCAGACCATTCAACAGGAGACCAGTATATCCTTGCAACATTGCTATTCCTGTATGTTGCGCTCAATAAATATTTATGCCAGTCATTGTTATTCACAATATTCGGTGTCTCGGAACCACCATCTATAATAGTCCATCCACAGAAAGGTGGTTTCGTTGAGTTTAACCAATCACCTTCAAAGTTCTCTGAGTATGGTGGGATATGGTATTCAGGACAGACATTAACCTCTTTATAAGATGTATCGTTAGCCGGGACCATATCACCTGGCAAGTCCGTCCATGCCCATATTGTATCAATCCCAGGGTCCTGTGGTGTCCACTGTAAAGAGAATGTAAAATCAGCAGTCTGATTAGCAAGAAGATAACCTGTCCACATCTCACCTACCGGTGTTCCTATGTTCTTACCCCAATTATAATAAACAGGGCAGAATGTCAATGGGTCAAGACCGAAATTCTTTATTGTAACTGTTACAGGATAACTCTGCCCTACAAAATATGGTGGATTTGGAAGTTTCACAGCAATAATACCTGCATCTGTTGCAGGTGCAGTTGGTGTTGTTGTGAATACACGGACAGAATCAATAAAGATATTATTACCAAATTTTGAGACTGCCCTGAAACCGACATAAATTTCAGTCCCACCTGAAAAATCACCTATTTCAACAGTATGCTTCTGCCATCCGTTCGTCCCATAATATCTCTGGAAACCTGTAAGTGTATTGAATGTTAATGTATCATAACTATATTCAACATAGAGGGAGTCAAGATTTCCCGAATATCCGTTATCATGATACATATAGAAATCAAGGATTACCTTCCTTGCAACAGGACCTATATTGAATTTATGTGTTAGAAGCCTTGCAGAAGAACCTGAAGTAGCATTATAACATGGGTAAGATGCAACACCATATCCTTCAAGGACAGGTGCAGATGGATATGTGGGTGCGGTTGTCCTTAGCCAGTTATAAGAGCCACTTATAATATACCTTGTCCATTTATAATTAGAACCTAATATTCCATCATAGGTTGTTCCATTTATAGGTGGGAATACTGCTGAGTTAAATCCAGATGCAGCGACTGTTGAATCATCCCAGACTTCAAGATGCAGTTTCGTTGTATCGTTAAATGGAATTGGGTCAGCAGGGTCAAAGACATAGGCAAAGATAGTATCGTATCCATCAAAGTCAGGAATGAAATCCATTGTGACATTAACATAGGTATTTGGATTTAAAATTCCAGAATATATATATGTATTGCTTATATAAGGATGATTCTTTAAATAATATCCGTATGTAAAACCAGTTGCAGGGTTCTCTCCAGCATTGAATATAACCATATTTATCTGCTGAGGAACATTCTTTATTGATATTGGTTTGTCAATATTGTAATAGTATGTTCCTATATTTAAAGGAACAAGTATCTGTTCACCTTCATAAAATCCGTTACCACCTGATAGGACATATTCATAATTAACATTTCTGAATTTATTCACATCACCAATTGCGATACCATAATCGGTTGTGGATGAAACATTCTTTGGAAGTGACATTGCCCAAGCTGTCCTGTTTGGTGCATACCAGAATAGCCTTGGATTAACGGTAGTTGATGCAAAAACAACTATAACTTCATTACCGGGATTATCTAACATAACATCACCAACAGCAACTTCTGTAGCATTTGCTGCACCTGTAATATTCCATAATATCCCACTCCATAAACCACCACTATAAGATAAAATTGAAAGTTGATAACTTGAGCTTGAATTACAAATAACCACTTCATTACCCGGTAATGTCGGGTCTACATCGCCTACTGCAACATCAGTGCAGGATGAAAGACCACTTGTTATAAGTTCAGACTGCCATGATGCTGAAAGACCATCATAATAGACCATCCAAAGGTTTGTTCCACCTACAACATAGACTTCATCACCCGGTATATCCGGACGGACATCTCCAACCGCAACCCCTTTCACCCTTTGTGTTCCTGTAAGATAAATCCTTAATGAATCATATCCCATCATAGTTCCATTCCATCTTAGCCACAGTATCTGTGAAGATGGTGAAATTCTTGATGTTGCGATAAAGATATCAGGGTATTCATTACTTGATATAAGACCTATTGCAATATCATTTATTGAGTCTCCAACCGAGAATGAATCCTTCAATGCCCATCCGGGGATTGTTGCGTCCCATTGGAATCTGAAGAAACTATAAGGTGTGTATAACTGACCTACAAATATACTTGGTAAATCCATTATGTGAATTTGGCCAATTGCAACTGCATTAGGCATACTTGAGGCAACGAATGAATAAGGTGTTTCTATCCTGAACTTGTTATCACCAAATACCGTTGTGGATGTATCCGTGCAGATATAAAGGTTTCTTGGAGAACCTGACTGAATTCCTATTACCCTTATCGTGTCATCTGCCCAATCCTTGAAATTTGTTCCTATAGCCACTTCTCTGGTAGTACCACCTGAAATAAAAATACGACTCGTATCAAATACAGGCGCTACAGCTTTAGCATTACCAATGATATTCACCTTACCATACGTTAGAACAGGTTCAGGAATTTCTTTTGCGGTAATGGATATCACCGCAATAAAAAGAATGACAAAAAGAAAACGCTTCATAAAAACCTCCATTTTTAAGTTTTTAAACCTAAAAACAATAAACCTCTGGATGGAATAAATTCAAAATCATCACCCCCTTTCATGAATTTTTCCATCCTGTTTTCGTATATTAAATTTATTTTTTAAAATATTTTTGTCAAGAAAAAAATTGACAAATTTTTTTATTACATTATTTTATATTTGTAATAAGGAAAGAATATGATAAAGAGGAAGAGTGTATCATTCTCCATAGATGAAGAATTGTTAAAAAGATTTGAAGATTTTATAAAAGAGAAAAAATACAAGACAAAATCTATGGCAATAACAGATATTATAAGAAACGAGATAATAAAGAAGGAATATGTTTCAGGTAAGGATGTCTTTGGTGTTATAACAATTTTATATCACCATCATAGAAGGGATTTGAAAAGCAGATTAACTGATGTTCAACATTCAAGACATAAGATGATACTTTCGACCTTACACATACACCTTGATGAAGAAAACTGCCTTGAAGTTATCGTCGTAAAAGGCGATGGAAAAGATATAGAAGAACTGATGGATAATATAAGGAATATAAAAGGTGTTAAACACTGCTCGCTAAGCATAACAAGGATTTTATGAATAATTTTTTTTATTATTATGTATTACAAAATTTAAAAAATGTAATAAAAAGGAGGATTTATGAGGTTTATTCTTTTGTTTTTTATCCCGGTTTTTGTTTTTGCAGCCCGTCCTTTGATAACGGATGATGCAGGGATTGTTGAAAAAGGTCTTTTTGAATTTGAGTTTGGTTTTGATTTAACAAGGTCTGGTGAATGGTCAAGGGAAACCTATCTGCAATTAAAGCATGGATTGACTGACAGGTTTGATATTGGTGTTTCACTGCCTTATGATTTTGAATCCTTCGGGAAACCTGAATTAATTTTCAAATGCGGAATATTGAAGGATAATGAAAAAATCCCTGATATATCTTTAGGTTTAAAAAATGTTTTATCCAGGGAATTCGGTATTAATCTCATATTATCAAAGGATTTTGGTTATGTTATTGGGCATCTCAACATTGCTTATATATTTGATGTTAAAAATTTTTCAGGTTCATTTGCGATTGAATTACCTTTAAAAGAAAAATTAAATTTTTGTTCTGATATTTTTATTTCAAAGGTTTCGGATGAATCTGTATTTGAAGGTCTTATTGGCTTAAGATTAAGTTTGTTTGAAAAACTTTCAACTGATATCGGTTTTTCCATGAACAATGACAGAGAAATAAAGATAACATCCGGATTAACATTTAACTTTTAGGAGGCTCTATGCATATACCTGATGGTTTTCTTGATACAAAAACAATGATTACATTCAATGTAATATCAGCGGGTTTTATAGGATATGGAATTTCAAGGATAAATAAAAAGACGGATTTCGAAAAAAGGATACCTCTTACAGGTGTTGTATCTGCATTTATATTTGCTGCACAGATGTTGAACTTTCCTGTTCTTGGTGGAACATCAGGACATTTTATGGGTTCTACACTCGCTTCAATCCTTCTTGGTCCTTTTACAGGAAGTATAATAATGACAATTGTCTTAATAATTCAGTCGATATTATTCCAGGATGGCGGGATACTTGCTTTAGGTGCAAATATCTTCAATATGGGAATAATAGGTTCTTTTTCAGGTTTCTTTATCTATCTTTTTTTTAGAAAACTTTTAAGGAATGAGAAAGGATTATTTATAGGTGGGTTTTTAGGTTCATGGTTTGCGATTGTTCTTGCAAGTGTATCCTGTGCAATACAGCTTGCTTTATCAGGAACAACACCTATAAATGTGTCATTACCTGCTATGGCTTTTATACATATGGTTATAGGGATTGGTGAAGGTGTGATAACAACAATAGTCATTTTATTCATAATGAAGACAAGGAAGGATTTACTTGAGATTCAGAAATTTTAAAAAGGGGGAAAAATGAGAAATTTCTTTATTTTATTTTTTGTAGTTTCTTTAATACTTGCGTTCTTCATTTCACCTTTTGCTTCAAGTTCACCTGATGGTCTTGAAAGGGTTGCAGAAGATAAAGGATTTATATCAAAACAGGAAGGTAAGACCTTGATAAATTCACCTATACCTGATTATTCATTACCATTCATTAAGAACGAAAGATTAAGCACATCAATAGCAGGTATAATAGGGACCGTTATAACATTTTGTGTTTCATTCCTTGCCGGTTCTTTGATAATAAAGAGAAAATGAGACATTCTTTCATAGACAGATTTTCTGATAGGAAAAGTTTTCTTCATTCCCTTGACCCAAGGGTAAAATTCATAATCGCAATAATAATTATATTAAACATTATTACAACAGGTAATAATGATTACATAAGTTTTCTCATTTATTTTTTCATTATAATTATTTTAATCCTTATATCAAATGTTCCATTGGGTTATATATTTTCAAGGTCGCTTGTTATTATCCCTTTTGTCCTCCTTATTTCTATATTCAATATATTTTTCAGGGAAGATGGGATTATTATATTTTACAATATCGCAATAAGAACATTCCTATCCATTCTTTCTATGATTTTGCTATCATCAACAACTGATTTTGTAAGCCTTTTAAAAGGGCTTGAGAGGATGAAGATACCGGATATATTTATTCAGATGCTTTCTTTTATGTTCAGATATCTTTTTGTTATAATGGATGAGATGTTGAAGTTAAAAATGGCAAGGGATACAAGATACTTTGGTGGAAGGATAATAAATCAAATAAAAGTATTCGGTAATATCATTGGTGTTCTTTTTATAAGGTCTTATGAGAGGGCTGAAAGGATTTATAATTCGATGCTCGCAAGGGGATTTAATGGTGAGATTATAACTATGAATGAATTGAGATTTTCAAAGAGAGACTATATATCATTGATTTTATCAATTTCTGTATTAATATGCGTGAGATTATGGAGAATAAAACTGCTATAAGGATTAAAAATCTGCATTACAGATATCCTGATGGAAATTATGTCCTGAAAGGTATAGACCTTCAGGTTTATGAAGGTGAGAAGATAGGGATTATCGGTGAGAATGGTTCTGGCAAAACAACACTCCTTTTACACCTTAATGGTATACTTAAAGGTGAAGGTGAGATATGGATATTTGATAGGATTCTTGATAACAGAAATATCAAGGAGATAAGAAAAATGGTTGGTCTTGTCTTTCAGGAACCTGATGACCAGTTATTTTCAACAAATGTATTTGATGATGTTGCATATGGTCCACTAAATATGGGGCTAAAAAAAGAAGAAGTAAAAGAAAGGGTGAAAGAAGCATTAAGTCTGGTTGAACTTGAAGGTTTTGAGCATCGTTCCCCTTACCATTTAAGCCTGGGTGAGAAGAAAAGGGTTGCAATAGCGACAATATTATCAATGAAGCCAAGGATTATAATCCTTGATGAACCAACTGCAAATCTCTCACCAAAGATAAGAAGGAAGATGATAGATATAATAAAGAATCTTAAAGAAACAGTAATAATAGCATCACACGATATTGGTCTTATAAAAGAGACATGCACAAGAACAATTTTTTTAGAAGAAGGTAGGGTCAGTCATAAACTTTCAACTTTTGATCTTGAAAACTGAGATTCATACGCCTTAATATTTTTCAACAATTTTTGCCCTGTCCTGAAGATGTTGATTTTTGTTAAAGAAGGGATTTTTAAATTTCAGGATAAAAGAAGTGAACCTAAATTTTTATAAAATATTCCTTGATTTTTTCTTGATGGTTTATATCATTAAACAAAAAAATAAATAAGGAGGTTTTAAATGGGTAATAATATATTGAGGTTTGAAAGACCAACAAATGAGCCTGTGCTTGAATATGGGCCTGGAAGCCCTGAAAAAAAGGCAGTTAAAGCAAAACTTAAAGAATTAAAAGAAAAAGAGATTGAGATACCACTTATAATAGGTGGTAAGGAAATAAGGACGGGAAATCTTGGTAATTGCATAATACCACACGAGAATAAAAAAATACTTGGTAAATATCATAAGGCAGGTCAGAAAGAGATAGAGATGGCTATAGATGCAGCTCTTAAGGCACAGAAAGAGTGGGAAAAGATGCCTTATGAACATCGTGCTTCTATATTCCTTAAAGCAGCAGAGATGATGTCTGGACCATTAAGGGCAACGATGAATGCAGCATGTATGCATTGTCAGAGCAAGACTATCTTCCAGGCAGAGATAGATATCGTATGTGAACTCGTTGATTTCTTCAGATTCAATGCATATTTTATGACAGAGATTTATTCTGACCAGCCCATAACATTGAAATCAGCATATAACAGGATGGAATATAGACCGCTTGAAGGATTTGTATTTGCTGTAACACCATTTAACTTTGCATCAATTGCAGGAAATCTTCCTTCAACACCTGCTATGCTCGGGAATGTTGTCCTGTGGAAACCCGCATCTTCTGCTGTTTATTCGGCATACTGGATTATGAAGGTTTTTATGGATGCAGGATTACCTGAAGGTGTTATAAACTTTGTCCCTTCAGATGGTGCTGTTATAGGTGATGTTATTCTTTCAAATCCGAATCTTGCAGGTGTTCATTTCACAGGTTCCACTTCAACATTCCAGAATATGTGGAGGACAATAGGAAATAATATACATAATTACAAGACTTATCCAAGGATTGTTGGTGAGACAGGCGGAAAAGACTTTATTTTTGCATTCCCGTGCGCAGATAGAAAGGCACTTCTTACTGCAATAATCCGTGGTGCATTTGAATATCAGGGACAGAAATGCTCTGCTGCATCAAGGGCTTATATCCCTGAAAGCATATGGAATAGTGAGTTCAAAGACGAACTTATAGAGACAACAGAAGGTATAAAGATGGGTTCACCTGAAGACTTCAGGAACTTTATGTCTGCAGTTATTGATAAAAAGGCATTTGATTCCATCACAAAATACATTGATGAAGCAAGGAATTCTAACGATGCAAAGATAATTGCTGGTGGTTCTTATGATGATAAAGAAGGATACTTTATAAGACCTACTATAATACTTACTTCAAATCCAAAATACAAAACAATGGTTGAAGAGATATTTGGACCTGTTATAACAATCTATGTTTATAAGGATAATGAATACGAAAAGGCTTTACATTTGTGTAATGAAACATCACCATATGGGTTAACAGGAGCAGTTTTTGCACAGAAAAGGGAAGGTATAATACTTGCAGAAAAGATTTTAACACATGCAGCAGGTAATTTCTATATAAATGATAAACCAACAGGTGCAGTTGTTGCACAACAACCATTTGGTGGTTCAAGGGCTTCTGGAACGAACGACAAGGCTGGGAGTAAGCTGAACCTTTATAGATGGATATCACCAAGGGCAATTAAAGAGACATTTGCACCACCATTAAATTATAGATATCCATTTATGAATGAAGAATGATTTTCTTATAAAGGTGTATTGACAAAACTATTTTGTTAAAATAAAATATAATAAGATGAAAGTCGGAATCGTAGCAGTAATAGGAAAAACAAATGTTGGTAAATCAACATTGCTTAATACTATTTTGAAGACGAATCTTTTTATAGTCTCTCCAAAACCACAGACAACAAGGCATAGGATTATGGGTGTTCTTAATACAGAAGATGCACAGATAGCATTTGTTGATACACCCGGAATATTTGAACCAAAAAACGAACTTGAGAAGGCAATGGCTGAATCTATTAAATTCACCCTTGTAGATACGGATATTGTTTACTATATGATTGACATTTATGACCAAGAAATAGATGAGAATGCATACAAAAAGATAAAAGAGAACAAGAAGTTTCTACTGATAAATAAGATTGATAAGATTGAGAAGAATCTGCTTTTACCAATCATCGAGAGATACAAAGACTATGGTTTTGATGAGATATTCCCTGTTAGTGCATTGAAAAATATAAATGTTATGGAACTCATTGATACTACAAAGAAATATCTTCCTGAAGGTGAGAAACTATTTTTTGATGACCAGATATCTGATAGGCCATTGTCGTTCTTCGTTTCTGAATTTATAAGGGAAAAACTTTATTATGTTTATGGGCAGGAAATTCCCTATTCCTGTGCTGTTGAAATTGAAGAAATGAGGGATAATTATATAAAGGCAAATATCATAGTTGAAAAGGAATCCCAGAAGGGTATACTGATTGGTAAGGATGGTGAAAAGATAAAGAAGGTTGGAATCCTGGCGAGGGAATCTATAGAACATTTTTTAGGGAAGAAAGTATTTATAGAACTATGGGTGAAGGTTAAGAAGAACTGGAGAAAGGACGAAGAACTTGTAAGGAGATTTGGTTATTATGGATAGAAGGAATTTTATCCTATCATTACTATTTATTCTTTTTTTGAAATCTCCTTTCAGATTTTTGGGAAGAATACCTGAATTTCTATTAAAAACAGATGAAAAACTCTTAGGATAAGGAGGAATATGGCAAGGTCAAAAAGTAAACAGAAAAGAATGAAACATTTAAGAAATCTGAAAAGAAAAAGAAGATTAGAAAAGAAGAAACAGGCATTAAAAACTGAATAAGGAAGAAAATTGTTACTAATATTACTTTTATTGATATCTCAGGAACCTGAGAAGAAATTAGAAGAGATAAGGAAGAAACTTAACGAACAGAGGAAGAATGTCCAGGAACTTAAGGTCAGGGAATTAGGTATTTTAAGAAGCATACAGGAAATAGATAATGAGATTACATTAACAAGAAAACTTGTGGATGAATTGAAAAAGCAGACAATGTTCCTACAAGAAGAGATAAAAGAGATAGAAAACCTTGTTGTTGAACTTGATTATAATTTGAAGCAAAAAAAAGTTATACTTGCAAAAAGGGTTCGAAATATATATAAATATGGGAAACTTCATCCACTTGCAGTTATCCTTTTATCATATTCCTTTGATGATGCTATGAAGAGGATGAAATATCTTTCAATAATTGCTGAGCAGGATTTAAGGATACTTAAAGAAATAAAAAGGATAAAAGGGCTCCTTGATGAAAAAAGGAAGATACTCCTTACAAAACTTGAAGACCTTGATGAATTGAAGGTGGAAGCCGAGATAGAAGAGGAGAACCTCAAGAAGACACTTAGAGGGAAAAAGGATTTTCTTTCTGAAATCTCTTCAAAAAGGGAACAGGCTGAAATTATGGCTAAGGAACTTGAGAAGGCAGAACAGGACTTAAAAAAACTGATTGCATCTTTACCAAAACAGGAAAAGGGGAATGTCGACTTTTTCAAAACAAAATTAATCTTCCCTGTTGAAGGAAAGATTGTCGGAAAATTCGGATTTAAGAAAGACCCAAAATATGGGACTATTACAAAGAATAACGGAATAGATATCGCAGCATCATTCGGTGAGAATGTTAAGGTTGTTGCAGATGGAAAGGTTGTGTTTGCGGATAATTTTTTAGGATACGGAAAAATGGTGATAGTTGACCACGGGAATGGTTTTATTTCACTTTATGCACACCTTTCAACAATATCCGTTGAAGTCGGGAATAATCTAAGACAGGGAGATATAGTGGGACTTGTTGGTGATACAGGTTCACTTGATGAACCACAACTACATTTTGAAATAAGAAGGAATGGACAACCAGTTGACCCAATGCACTATCTTGGAAGTTAATGAGTTTTTTGGACAGGAAATCCCAAAAAGGATTATAGAATCTTTTATAAGAAATAAAAGGTTCCCTAATACTTTAATATTCTGGGGACCACCAGGTGTTGGTAAATTTACACTTGCTGTAAATTTTGCTTCAACCCTTACAGGTAAAGGTGAACTTATATTGAAAAATAGATTTCCTGATTTCATAACTATCTTCCCACATTTCAAAGATGTTGATATTGAAGAGATATTCCAGATGAAAATCTCGGGGAATTATCATAAATTAAGTAATGAAGCAGGTAATATTTTCATAGAAGATATAAGGGAGATAATAAGGAATGCATCTTTGACGACATTCTCGGGTGGTTATAGATTCTTTGTCATAGTTCAGGCAGAAAGGATGACAGATGAAGCAAATCAGGCATTTTTAAAAATTCTTGAGGAGCCCAATCCGGAAAATATCTTCATTCTTATAACAGAACACAAAAATATGCTTATAGAAACTATTCGTTCAAGAGGAACCAGTATCTATTTCAAGCCACTGAAAAAAGATGAAATAATGAAAGTTTTAAAAAAATTGAATATAGATATAAATGAAGAACTCATTGAATATTCAAGAGGTATTGAAGATTATATGTTTTTAAAAGATAATCTTGACTTATTCAAAAATTTGTATATCTTTTTCTTTGAAAAAAGCAGGGAAGAAAGAATTAAGGAATTTGATAAGATTTCGGAAATTTCTCCAGGTGTTTTGATTAATTTATTGCTAAAACTTATTGACAGAAATAGAAAAAATTTGAGTTTGGAGAAGATTGAACATATGCTGGATGTGATAAAAAATGCCAATTTTTATTTTGAAAGAAATGTTAGTAAAGAGAACATTTTAAGATATATAAGCTTGGAGGTCTAAAGTTGAACTATGTAGTAAAATTAAAGGTTGTATCAAGACCTGTAGAATGCAATTATACTTTGAAGAAAAATGAACTGGTTCTATGTAAATTTGAAGATGAGATTTATAGAGGAAATGTTATCGATGAGATAAAGAAAGGTGAACCCGAAGGAAAAGTCCTAAGGCCTGTTTATGATAAAGAAATGGATAAGGTTAAAAGACTTGAAGAAGAAGAGAATGAATGTTCAAGGTTCTTTGAAGAAAGGGTAAAGATAAGAGGGCTTGATATGAAACTTGTGGGTGTGGAAAAAGAATGGGAAGGCAGGAAGATAAAATTTTATTTCCTTGCTGACCAGAGGGTTGATTTCAGGGAACTTGTCAAGGACCTTGCAAGAAAATATAAGGTCAGGATTGAATTAAGACAGATAGGTGTAAGGGATTTTGCAAGTTATTTTGGTGGTGTTGGTCCTTGCGGAAGACCACTTTGCTGTGCTACATTCCTTGATAACAAGGTTTCTGTGAAACTTGAAACTGCAAGGGAACAGAATATTGTTATAGATGCTTCAAGGATTTCAGGTATTTGCGGAAGATTGTTCTGTTGCCTTGTATACGAGCAGGAATTTTATAAAGAGATGGCGGAAGCATTACCAAAGATAGGTTCTATAGTTGATACAGAGAAAGGGAAAGCAGAGGTTTTATACACAAACTTTATCCTACAATACGTCCGTGTTAAATACAAAGATGGTTCCGAAGAGACACTGAATGTAAACCAGATAAAATACAAAAAACCTTGGTGGATATTCCAGAAGAAAAAATGAAATATTTAATAACTTCTGCATTGCCATACGCAAATGGCCCTTTACATATAGGACATCTTGCTGGTGCTTATCTTCCAGCTGATATATTCACAAGATTCCTTAAGAAGAAAGGGATTTTTGCTATACATATTGGCGGAACAGATGAGAATGGTGTTCCAATAACGATAACAGCAGAGAAGGAAGGGATTACACCCAAGGACGTTGTGGATAAGTATCATAAAATAATAAAAAGTCAATTTGATTCTGTCTATATAGAATTTGATAATTTTTCAAGGACAACAACAGAGATTCACAGGAAACTTTCTCAGGATTTCTTCCTAAGGTTGCTTGAGAAAGGATATATTGAGAAGAAAAGGACAGAACAGTTCTATTGCGAGAATTGTAAAAGATTCCTTCCAGATAGATACATAGAAGGAATATGCCCTTATTGTAAATCAGAAGGTGCAAGGGGTGACCAGTGTGAGAAATGTGGGAGATGGCTTGAACCAACATTATTAATAGAACCTAAATGTAAAATATGTGGGCATAAACCTGTGATAAGAACAACATATCACTGGTATCTGAAACTTGATGATTTCCAGAAGAGGTTGGAAGACTGGATAAAGACAAAAGATTGGAAGGAAAATGTTATAAGGTCTGTTTATAAATGGCTGAATGAAGGGTTAAAGCCAAGACCAATAACAAGGGATTTAAACTGGGGTGTTCCTGTTCCGTTGAAAGAAGCAGAAGGAAAGGTTTTATATGTCTGGTTTGATGCACCTATAGGTTATATCTCTTCAACGATTGAATATGCAAGGAAAATCGGGAATGAGAGATTATGGGAAGAACTCTGGAAGGATAAGGAAACAAAGCTTATACATTTCATAGGAAAAGATAATATTGTCTTCCATACATTAATCTGGCCTGCAATGCTTATGGGGTATGGTGAATTTATATTACCAGATAATGTTCCTGCAAACGAATTCTTGAATTTTAAAGATGAAAAGATGTCAACGAGCAGGAATCTCGCAGTATGGATTGACGAGATTTCAAGGAAATACAACCCTGATTATTTAAGATTTTATATAACACTGATAATGCCGGAGACAAAGGATTCGAACTTTACATTTGAAGATTTCAAAATAAGGGTAGAATCAGACCTTATAAATAATTTTGGAAATCTTGTGAACAGGACATTATCATTTATAAAGAAAAATTATGCAGGTAGAATACCTTCATCAAAAAAATTATCAGAGAAAGATAATGAAATCCTGAAGAAAATAGAAGTGACTCTAAAATCATTTGAAAATAATATATTTTCTTACAGATTCAGGGATGGACTAAAAGATTTTATAGAACTATCTTCTGAAGGGAATAGATACTTTGATTCATCAGCACCCTGGAAACTAATAAAGCAAGATAAAGATAGATGTGATACAGTTATAAATATTTCAACTATACTGATAGATGCACTTGCTGATATTTCCGAGATATTTATACCTGAAGGTGCAAGAAAGGCAAAAGAGATGTTGAATAGACCTTTAAGAAGTTGGAATGAGATTACAGAAAATATAATAAAAGGTGGAGAGGTTATCGGAGATGTAAAACCAATATATGAAAAATTCAATGATGAAAAAGATGAGAAAGGAGAGAAGATGAATACAATAAGTTATGAAGAATTCAAAAAACTTGATTTAAAGGTTGCAAAGATATTAGATGTTGAAGATATTCAAGGTGCGGATAAACTTTATAAGATTACTATTGAAATTGGGGAAGAAAAAAGAACAATAGTTGCAGGAATAAAGAAACAATACAAAAAAGAGGAACTTTTAGGAAGATTGATTGTTGTTATAACAAATCTTGAACCTGCAAAGATCAAAGGTGTTGAATCAAATGGAATGCTTCTTGCAGCAAGTGATGGTGAAATTATAAGTTTACTTTCACCTGATAAGGATATAAAAACAGGTTCAATCGTTAAATAATGAGGATTCTTAATGGTCTCATAGCTCTTCTTTGTGTCCTTGTAGGTGCATTTCTCTCAGGTGATATAAATAAAGATTCAATAATAATGTCTATTGTTGTTTTCTTCTGTGTTATTGCAGGTAATATGATAAATGATTATTTTGATATTGAAATTGATAAAGTGAATAGACCACAAAGACAGAAATTGTTGTATAGATTAGGAAGAAAAAATTTTTTAATGATTTCTTTATCTTTGTTTTTTTTTAGTAATACTCTTTCCCTCTTTTCGGGTATTTTTTACTTTTTTATAACAATAACCGCAACAGTAATTTTGATTATTTACACACCATTTTTAAAACCGTATTTTTTCTTTGGTAATTTAATCATCTCTGCTATATCCGGTTTCACATTCATACTTGGTGGATTAACTGCTGGCAGAATAGAATCAAATATATTTCCTTTTTTATTCGCATTTTTTCTGCATCTACCAAGGGAGATTTTGAAAGATTTAGAAGATATTGAAGGTGATAAGAAAGAAGGTCTTAAGACATTACCCGTAGTTTTGGGTGAAGAAAAAACATTAATTTTTTCATACATTCTAATAGCTATTTTGTTTATTATAACAATTTTTTCACTTTTTTATTTCAATCTTTATTTCAAGATAACGATGATTTCCCTGTTCCATTTACCACTAATTTATTTTTTAATAAATTCCCGGAAGAAAAAAGATAATAGATTAAAGGCATCTTATCTTGAAAAATCACTAAAGAAATTAATGTTAACAGGGCTTATTGTCCTAATATCAGGAGGTATAAAATGCTAAAATGTATAATAATGGGTATATTCCAGGGAATCACAGAATTCCTGCCAGTATCAAGTTCAGGACATCTTGTTGTCTTAAAATATTTATTAAATTTTGAGGAGAAAGGGATTGCTCTTGAAGTTTTTCTTCATTTTGGAACATTGCTTTCAATTATCGTATTTTTTAATAAAAGAATCTTAAATTATTTAAAACCAAGGAATCTATTGTTTATTGTTATAGGAACTATACCAGCAGGTCTCCTTGGGATTCTTTTTAAGGATTATGTTGAAAAGGCATTTAATTCTATTTTTTTCGTTATTCCTGCATTTATCCTAACAGGCATTTATCTTTTTATAAGTGAAACGAGATATAAAGAAAGAAAAAATGAATTGAGAATAAAGGACGCTTTATTAATCGGTTTAGCACAGGGGTTTGCATTACTCCCGGGAATATCAAGGTCAGGATGGACCACTTCTACAGGTTTACTGTCAGGTTTATCAAGGCAACTTGCATTTGAATTCTCTTTTATTCTTTCTATTCCTGCATTAACAGGTGCTTTTATACTTGAATTAAAGGATATCAACAACATAGGAAATATCCTACCACTGATTACTGGAACTATTTTCTCATTTCTCTCTGGTCTTATTGCTCTTTATGTTTTTTCTAAGGTAATTCAGTTAAAAAAATTAAGGTTCTTCAGTTATTATTTGTGGACTATTTCTGTTCTTCTATTTTTGCTTCTTCCCTGGTTAGCTCGGTAATCCTTCTCTGTATGTATTCCTGCATTGGTTTATTTTTTGGATTTATTAATGCGCTTGCTATCCAGGTAAATTCTTCGTCAGAAGAACCATACAATTTATAAATGGAATCTTCTGCATTATTCCACATTGCATTTATCTCATCCCATTCTTTAACTATATCAGGATTCTTCTGCCTGAATTCTGCCTTGTAAAGTTCTTCAAGGTTTTCTGATAACTTATATTTCTTTTTAAATTCACTTATCTTTTCACTCTGTAATTTTAAAACCTTTTCAAACTCAACAGATACCTTTATGTATCTATCTGCCATTTCTTTTCTAATAAGTCCATCCCTTGGTGGTGTAAATTTACCACCTTCTTTCTTCTCCTTACATCCTGTTAAAAAAAATAATGTAATTAAAAAAATCATTGTCCTTTTCACAAACCACCTCCATTTTTTACTATAAAATACAGGTCTTAAAAGAAATGTCAAGAAAAATTAGTTTAAATAATCTTTTTTGCAACAACAAGAAATTGAAAAGTTAGAAAATCTTCAAGACCCGGAATAACAAAAAGCCTTGAAAAAACATTTAGAATGTTAGGTGCTTCAATGATTCTATATTTTCTAATTATCTTTATAATTTTAAACCCGGCTTCTTCAAATAAAAATTTTATATTTCTAATAGTGAAAAACCTTAAATGTGTAAAGTCATGTATGCCACGTGTTCTATAAGGCCAATAATTTAAGAAAACAAGTGAAAATATAGTTGAATAATGCCTTATATTTGGGATGCTTGCAACAATAATTCCATCTTTTTTTAAAAATCTTTTATATTCTTTTAATAGTTTCCAAGGATTTTTTATATGTTCAAGTAAATCTGCGAAAATAATTATATCAAAATATTCCTCTTTAAAATACTTATCTAAATTTAAATTTTCTACATCACCAACAATAACTTTGTCAAGAAATCTTTTTGCAATGTTTGCCATTTCGTTGTTTAATTCAATTCCATAAACCTCGCAATTTTTAAAAATTTTTTTTATCTCATTACCCAGAATTCCAACACTGCAACCAACATCAAGGACTTTCTGTGGTGATTTAAATTCTTTTATTATCTTGATAATATCGTTTCTTGGAAGAATATACGACAAATTAAAATTTTCAATTTTAACATCTAAATCCTTGAATTCTTTTGGAATAAAAAATTTCCTTATATCAAACATTAGTTAAATTATATTAAAACAAAAATATTTGTAAATAGTTTTGTTTATTAACTGAAAAATATTGACAATTTTTTAAAAAAATTTACGATACTAAAAATGGAGGATATATGAAAGATAAAAAATATATTGATTTATATGTGTTTTTATCATTTTTTTTGTTTTCATTTATTTATATGTCCCGTTTCATCTTTCCAGATAGGATGTTTTATGCAAGTGATTGGCTTCTGGGAGGTTTGACAAGTCAGGAGTGGATGATAAATCATTTAAAGATTTTCAAATCTTTTTCATACTGGGACCCGTTTATCTTTTGTGGATATCCTACAATAGGTTCATTCTTTGCTGAAGTTATGGCACCTTCAACATTGTTAAAATTATTTATCCCGGTCCAGAAAGCATTTACAATCTCTTTTACCATTGTTATCACTATTGGATTATTTGGTATGTATTTATTTTTGAAAGAAATAGGATTTAAATTTTATGTAAGAATAATTATTAGCATTATTTATGGATTTTCTTCTTTCCCATTGTCAACAATATATTCAGGACATTTAGCAAGGATGACAAGTTTTGAGATATTCCCTTTGATATTTTACCTTTTGCTTAGAGGGTTAAAAACAAAAAATATCAGATATTTTATTCTTGCAGGTGGGACAGCAGGAATAGCGTTATTACTCGGTCATTTCCAAATGACTTATTATATGTTCTATACTTTCCTTGGTTTTATAATCTATTACATTGTTTCGAAAAGAAATGAAATAAAGAAAGATATACCAAAGATAATTTTGTATCTTGCTATTACAATTATTATCCCTATCCTTATGTATTCTGTTTATATATTCCCTGTTTATAAAAATCTTCCCTATGGTGCAAGGGGTGAAACAAGAGGATATGAATTTTCAACATCATGGTCAATGCCACCCGAAGAGACAATGACACTTATAAACCCTTATTTTTCAGGTATACTTGATAATTACTGGGGAAGGAATTATTTCAAGCTCCATACTGAGTTCAGCAGTATCCTTTTGGTATTGCTTTTTATAGGTGGTATAATATATCTAAGAAAAGAACCTTATTTTAGATTCTTCTTCTATCTTTTTATAATCACATTGATATTCTCATGGGGTGGACATACCATTTTTTTCTTTATATTTTATTATTTAATCCCGGGAATTAAAAAATTCAGGGCACCTAATCTTATATTTTATCAGGTTATTTTCTCAATGTGCTTTATAGGTGCTTTATTCCTTGATAGATTCAATCCAAAAAAACGTAAAAAGTACCTTTTTTATTTCTCGGGAATCCTTTTTGCTTTAACTTTTATATTTTTAATCTTTAAGACCCCAATTGTAAACTTATTATCAGATTTCATATCATCTTCATTAAGAAAATCATACACGAGTGATATTATAATGGAAAAAATAAGAAATATTGATAAGAATTATAATCTCTTATTGTCAGGTTTCTTTCTTTCGTCTGTTTTTTCAGTTATTTATTCTTTACTTATAATTTTTAAGGATAACAAGAAGATAAAAGAATATTATATTATAACTCCATTTGTGATTCTAATCCTTATAGAGCTTCTACCTGTAAATTTAAAGTTTGCGAAAACTATGGAATCAGAAAAAGAATTTTATAAACCAGACGAAGTTGTCCAGTTCTTACAGAACGATAAATCAATATACAGGGTATTCCCATTGAGATATGAAAGGTCGAATGATGGAATACTCCATAAATATAACATCTATAATATTGGTGGATATGGTCCAAATCCATTAAGAATATATCAGAACTATATAGGTGCTGGAAAGTCTGTTATGTTTACACCAACAAGGCTTATGAGATACCCAAAATTGATAGATATGCTTAATGTAAAATACATAATAGATTATACATTACCTGATGATATCTCAATGTATCTTGATGATATAAAGCAACAGATCCTTTATATTGCCCAGTTTTTCTCAAGATACGAAATTGTCTATAGGACTCAAAGATATACTATTTATAACAATCCATATACCTGCGAAAGGATTTATTTTACACATAACTATACAGTAGAGAAAGACGAAGAAAAAATGCTTGAGAGAATCTCAGACCTTGAATTCTCATTTAACGATTCTGTATTCGTTTTTGAAAAACCCAATTATGAAAGAATGAATAAAAAACCTTTATATAAAATAGATGTTTTGAAATTTCTACCCAATATCATTGAAGTAAATGTTGAGAATGATATACCCGGAATCCTTATATTCTCAGAAAACTGGCATCCTTCATGGAATGTTTATGTTGATGGTAAAAAAGAAAAACTACTTCGTGTAAACTATCTTTTCAGGGGTGTTGAATTGAAATCGGGTAAACATAATGTGAAGATGGTTTATAATTCAAGTGCTGAGAGGATTGGAACCATTTTGACAGCTATAGGATATTTGATTTTTATATCAGGATTTTTTGTTAAAAACAAAGATAAAAAGAGACTGGAAACCTGAATATATAATTCCACTTACAATAAGTGTTATTTCTGTCATTAGAAGAATATTCATATTTTTAAGCAAAAAGGGTATTGTTGGAAGTGATATAACGCTTAATATCATTGCAAACAGTGAGATAAGATTCCTATCCTGGGCAAGTAAGATTCTGTTACCCATCCTGCCAAGTATAATAAGTGAAATAAATATTGATATTAGAAGAAAATCAATCTTCCCTACATTGGAAGGTTTACCATAAAGAATTTTTAAAACAATATCGCCGGTCAGATAAAAAAAGACGGTGAATATGGAACATACAGATAATATAAAAAGAAAACCATTAATTATATATTTTTTTGAAAGTTTCTCATCACCTTCACCAATCGCCTTTGAAAGATAAGGGAAGAAACCAACAAAAAAAGCCAACATAACAACACGTAATACTGATAAAGGAGCAAAAACATAGTTAAATTCACCTGCTATCCTGTTTGCTAAATTTCCTCCAGAAAATTTAATGATGAAACTCCCTGCTCTAAAAATGAATGTATCAAAGAAATTTATTAATGATAATGTGAAAAACTGATGATGAAGATTCTTTACAATCTCTCTTTCTCCTTTTATTTCTAACCAGCCAAATTTATTTATATAATAAATGCAGAATAAAAACGGAACTAAAGGTGAAAATGATAAGACCAAACTATAAAAATTAAAATTGTATCTATAAAGAATAAAAGAAAATAAAGAAATTCCATAGATGATATTCAGGATACTGTAATATTTAAACTCCCTTTTTGCTTCCGTATAAGCAAGGAGAAGATAGAATAAAGATAGGTTTATAGTTCCAAATATAAAGGATAAAAATAATATGCATGAATTGTCAAGGAATCTAATAAAAAAGGAATTGAAAGATAAGATTAAGATAAGAAAGATAAAAATGAATAAGGAAAAGAACAAAAAAACATTCCTATTAACGAATCTAATCTTTTTCAGGTCTTTTTTCCCTTCATAATATGTTATATTCCTTATTAATACATCCCTTGGACCTGTATTAATTATTGCAGTGAACGATAAAATAAGGTCGTAAAGGATTCTTAAAAGACCAAATTCTTCAACAGAGAGATACCTTCCTGATAATGTCTGGAAAAGGAATATGAATAATGCTGCTACTATCTGCCCTGAAAGACTTAATATAAAACCCTTTCTTACCCCTGCCATTTATTTTCTCATATATATCTTTACTGTTTGATAGAAATATAGTATATCTTCGGGTGGTGTTCCTTTCTTGAATTTGAAGAATAATAACCTTCTTTCTGTTTCAAGTGTCTTCAAAAGAATAAAATTATATTCAATAAATTTTAACTCTCTATACCAACCCCTGAATATATCAGGATAAAGATAGTACTTCCAACTGAACATATCAGGAACAACAATATACTGAACATTTGGAAGTTCTTCGGGTTTTTTCACAAGATTTGAATAAACCTGAAAATTTGCACAGGGCTGTAAGAAGAAAGCAGGGTGATGATACACACCTATCTTTGAACCTGGAGGAATCCTTGTGCATAAAAATTCAGTATACTGATTTGGGATTCTATCATTCGCTTTAAGATTGCAGTAAGATAATGTTAGGATTGTAGTATACATAAAAATAAATACAGATACCGTAGGAACTACATATCTTAAAAACCTATACTTTTTCTTCTTTGAAAAATCAAAAAGATAGAAGATAAGATCAACAATCATAAAAATAATGAATGGTGATAATGGAACAAGATATCTGAAGAATCTACCTGAAGACATTGTAATAATTAAGTAATAAGATATGGCTGTAATCAGAAAAACCTTATGATATTTATTTTTTGATATAATTCCGTAAATAAATACAAAAGGTATTAATATAACGATTGGAAGTCCTAATGCGTATCTTCCAACCCATGTGAGGTAGTTTATACTCCAGTGTCCAACTCCCAATCTGTTATAAATACTCCTCGATTCCTTTGTTAAAAATTGTTTCTTTATACCATTAATAAAACTTTTTGTATAAAGTATAGAACCTGGACATCCTATGATAAAGCCAATTATGAATGGTAAAAAGAAAAATAGAAAGTTTTTATAATGGTATCTCTTGTTTAATATGATTAAAGAGAAAAATGCGATAATAATAAAGACACTGTTGTATTTGGTCGCTGTTGCAAATCCTGCAAAAAGACCGGATAATGAAAGGAATAAATATTTGTTTTTTTTATCCCATAAAATCATGAAAAGTAATGAAAAAAGTATCCAGAATAACGCAGGTATATCTTTTTTGAAATACTGTGCATTAATTATAATCGTTGGTAAAGAGATAAAAAACATTGAGTATAAAAATGAACGAAATTTGCTGCCAGTTAAAAAAATACCTATAAAATATAAGGTTATAGCAGAAACAAGAAACATAAAGAATGTAACATATCTTGGTATCAATGTGAGCCATCTTATATTCGTTGTTGCATTGAAAGTTAATCTTCCTTCCTTAAACATATCAAGATGTTGCTGAACAGTGTATAACCTTAAAGGTTTAAATTTTGAAAAAATGATATAAGCAATTGCAACAATATAATGTTGCATTGTTCCCGGCATAAAAGCCCATTCACCGGGATAAAGGAATTTCCCTGATTTTAAGATTGATATTGATGATTCAAGGTTTGGTGTCTCATCAGGATGGAATGATTGCTGTATCTGGTTTTTCTGTGGCAGTCCCCATTTTATACCTATAAGACCTATCATTGAAAATGATAAAATTAAAAATATAAAAATAATATGAAATTTTAATTCTTTCAACTCTCCTCCATAGCTGATTTTAGTATTTTTTCAACAACATCATCATAGGATAAACCGATAACCTGTGCTTCCTTTGGTAAATCTGAAAGTGGTGTCATACCAGGAATAGAATTTGCTTCAAGGACATATGGAAATTTATTATCTTTTATAACAAGGTCTATCCTTGAGAAATGTCTTAATGATAAAAGCTTATGGACTTCAAGTGAAATTTTCTGGACCTTATCAGTAATTTCAGGTGTGAGTCTTGCAGGGCATATAAATTCAGTCTCCCCTTCAGTATATTTTGCAGTGTAATCGTAAAATCTTCTTCTTTTTGGGACAAGTTCAAGGATTGGTAGAGGTTCTTCACCCAAAATCCCGCAGGTTGCAGTCATACCTTCTATATATTCTTCAATAAAATATTCACCGTATTTTTTTGCGACTTCAATAGCATTTAATAATTCCTTATAATTGTCAGCAATGCTTACACCTACACTTGAACCCTGTGAACGTGGTTTTACAACAACGGGAAATTTTTCGATTTTTAGATTTTTTTCGTCAACCGGATAAATAAAATCAGGTGTTGGAATCCCGGAAGAAATAAAAATTTTTTTTGAGATAATCTTATCCATAGAAAGAATTGCCCCATCAACCTTTGAACCTGTATAGGGAATTCCAAGGAATTCAAGGACTCCCTGTATTATACCATCTTCTCCCGGCGTTCCATGGAGTATGTTAAATGCTATGTCAATCTTTTCTTTTTTTATTCTTTCAAAGAAATCTTTTTTAACATCTATCAGAACAGCATCATATCCTTTTCTTATTAAAGCTTCATAAACATTTTTACCTGAAATTAATGATATTTCCCTTTCGGGAGACCATCCTCCGTAAAGAACTCCAATCTTCATTTTAATTTTACAGGAATAATTTTTAAATTCCCTAACCTGTCTTCGATTTTTATAGTTACGTTTTCCTTTGTTTTGTGCAGATTGAAATAAAATCTTTCTTCTTTTTCATCAAATACACCATCTTCGGGTTTTGCCTTTCTAAAAATTTCTTCGCCTTCAAATTTATAAGTTACCTCCCAAATCTCGGAATATTTATCATAACAAATACCATAAAACCTATCATTCTTTATTTCGTAAGATTTCAATTCTGGTGAAGAAATATCGTTAAGGAAATTGCAGGTCCTATATACTGAATCTTCAGAATCATAAACAATAAGTTTAAGAGTGTATTCACCATCAGGCAGTTCCTGTGCATTTATAAAGAAAGCATTACCTTGAATATTTTCCTGTATCAACTTCCATTTATTACCATCTTTCAAAAATAACTTTACATACAAAGGTTCATTATCTTCATCTTTTATATCCCAGAATATACAACGTACATCCTTTTCTACAAAATATGAACCGTCAGGGACATCAATGCCTTTATCCCTGAATCTTTTTAAATCTTCCATCCGTAGTTGATTACCACCGAAATAATTTGGGGCTGAACCGAATCCAACAAACTGCGGTAAAACCATAAATTTAATAATTTCAGGGGCTCTATTTTTTCTTTCAAAATTTATAAAAATCTCGGATAAAATTTCTTTACCTGATAGAAAATTAAACTTTAATTTCAGATATCTATCATCGGAATTAATTTTACCTTTGTATTCTTCCCAATCCTTCCAGGTTGAATCAACCCTGTTAGTTTTCCCGGTCCTGTAGAATATTTTAAAGTCACCTGAACCGGTATATCTTATGTTACCCCATATAACTCCATAACCACCATCAATTACTTCTGTTTCATAATATCCATCTTTTATAACAGGTTTTATTTCATATATACCCGCATCTTCACCTGTTAATACAATTATTCTTTTATCAAACTGTATAATTGAAAGGATTTCTTTCTCATCAAAATCAGCGATTATTTTGAGACCATCTTTTGTGAAAACACCTATTTGACCATCTTCGTTTTCACCACATAAAAACCCTATATCTGTGAGACAGGAGCTTATTATTGGTGTTCCTTTGTATACAATATTTTCAATGCCACCATAGATTAATATTACATAACCTTCGATGTTGCTTCCAATCTCATTATTACCTGAAATATAAATTGTGTCACTAAAGATAAAAAATCCATTTATTTCTGTAATATTAGGGTCATAGTAAATCCTTAATTTTCCATTCTCGTATTCATATATTCTTCCAGGATTGTATGTGTAGAAATATAATTTATTTTTATTTTTATAAACACCTACCACATTTGATACAGGGATTTTAATAAATTCTTTAACATTCCCTTTAATATCCATTTTTAATACCCTGCCATCACCACCTGTAAAAAGAAATATTTCTTCTCCAACCACCTGAATACCTGAAATATTTTCTATCCTTGTATCTATTGAATCTTTCAATTTTCCTTCAGAAAAGATATAAATAACACTGGAGGGAATTGAAACACATAGAATATAATTCTTATAATTTGCTATATTCAACAATTCATCCTTTTCAAATATAACCCTGTCTTTATAATAGAGTTTTCCATCAACTACAAAATAATCACCATAAAAACCATATGCCTTTCTTCCTTTAATATCTTTTAATTTCGTTGGTTTATAACCAGAATAAATTCCATATTCTGAGATAATAATTCCTTTACCAGTTCCATTGAAGAACTTTTCTTCATTAATATTCAAAACTATTCCAAATGTGATTAATAATATCAATTTACCTCCTAACTTTTATTTGTTTGGTTTTGTTACCTGATAAATTACCATCCATCTTTATTTTTTTCTTACAAATAACAATTCCTCTTGATGAAATTTCTTCTTTAAATATCAATTTTTTTGTAGTATTCATTGTTTGCCTGCCATTTTTAAAAACTTCATCTTCCTTTATTATATTTACTGAAAGAATATCAAATGAAGGTATATTTTTTAAGAATTTTATTATTTCTTTTCTGTTAATAGGAACATTTTCAGTGTTAAAATAAATCTCTCTTTCTGAACCTGTGTATATGTAATAATTACCTTCATTTGATGGGGCATTTAATTCTATATGAATCGTGGTGTCTTTATCCCTGTATTTTTCTAAAATTATTTTCATATATACTTTTTCATCTGGTTTATATTCATTCTTATTCAGAACAATATCTTTTATTTTGTATTCTTTTATGATTGAATTGCCAGATACATCAATATCTATTTTTGTTATTTCTAACTTAGAAACATTATTACTGCTTAGATAATTTAGATATTCGTAAATGTCTAATGTTAAAATTCTTTCAGCATTATCGTAAGAGTAATTGCTGTAAATTAATGTGTCATTATTCTTAAGATAAAATTTTGTTAATCCTGTAATAGAACCTTCAAAATTATTCCCGAAATATTCTATTAAATTGCTGAATAGAAGTGATGCTAAAATAGATTTGAAAATGAAATCTTCTTTCGTTATGTAATATTTTCTCTTAAGATTGGAAAACCTTATATTGCATTCAATAACATCTGCATTCTCATTTAATTTTGCAATTATTCCGTTTGGTCCATCATAAACAACTGCACCACTTATAGATGCTGGTGATGAAATTTTGAACGAATTATAAAATGATGGAAGAACTGCGTTTACTTCCCCAAGTGCAAATGGCATCTTTACATTTCCACCTGAGAATGCAGGATGACCAAATGCGTAGACGAAACCATCCTTTACAAATGTGAGTGTTCCAAAGACTGATACAATTGCATCACCATATGCAAGGAGAATACCGCATGGTGCACCAGGTGTTAATTTTATATCTTTTTTTGAGATTCCACCGGGAACTATCTCAAGTGAAAGCTTATTTGCTATTGAATCAATAAATTCATTCCTTGACACACCTGATAATGTTAATATTCCTTTTATTGGAACAATATTTTCAAATAAGCTCTTTGAAGTCATCTTAAACATATCTTCAACAGGTGTTATACCACAGATTGGTTCCTTTGAGAATGACCAGGCATAGGCAACTGCTCCAATCAGCTTTCCATTTATGAATACAGGTGAACCACTCATACCTGCAATTACACCTGTTTTTTCAATCTTATCACCTGATAATTTTGCAAGAATAATATCCTGGCCTGTTCCTGTCCCCTTAAGAATACTGAGTATTTCTACATAGAAGGTGTCAATCTTAGAACCTATAAAAGATGTTAATCCAAAACCTTTATCACCTTCTTTTATTTCATCTATCTTTAAAAAATTAAACTCTTCAGCCCCTAAGAGAGCTGATACGATTAATAATATCAATAATTTCCTTTTCATCTTTTCCTTTCTTTATTGCTGTTTGAGCGTTTAAGACAAATAACTGCAATAATGAATAAAATAAATACGGGAATCTTTTTTTCAAAGCAAGGAGTTCACCTTCAATTGTTTCAACATCTCCTCTTTCAATGGGTCCTGTCAGTGAATTCAAAATACCCGAATCATAGGAATTTTTTATTACTGATTCGGTAAGCTTCAAAATCTCAATTTCTTTAATATTCAATCCTTTCATAATCTCAGCAGAATAAAAAAGTAAGGTGTTGACAAGGTTGGTTGATATAACACAGGCAGCGTGATAGAGCGGTTTATCTTCTTTTTTTATAACATAATAAGTTCCATTCAACGCACTCACAATTTTTTTACCGAGTAAAATTCCTTCATCATCGCCTTCTATTCCCCAAGAGATATTTTTTAAGAGTGAGAAAGATTTGCTTACAGATATTAAAGGATGTAGTGAAAGAACCTTTGATTTAGAAAAGATATCCGAAGTAAGATAGCCACTGCAGTGGACAAAATATCTGTCTTTTTTGTTTATCATCTCGGATACTGAATAAATAAACCTATCAGGAAGTGTGAAGAAAAATATATCAGACTCCAGTTCATCTATCTTCTTATAAAATTTATTATCTATTTCTTTTATTGGTTTCGTAGAATAATATCCGTCGAAACGAAAATCAGTATCCTTTAAAGAAAAATAAAGGGAGGAACCAATCCTCCCCATACCTATTATTGAAAATCTCATATAGACTATTCTTTTGGTATGACACTTACGAATCTTCTTCCTTTTAATGTATAGTATTTAAGTGTTCCATCTATCAATGCAAAGAGTGTATCATCCCTGCCCCTTCCAACATTCTTACCCGGATGGATCTTTGTCCCTCTTTGTCTTATAATAACCATTCCAGTTTTTATAAATTCACTTCCAAATTTCTTAACACCAAGGTATTGTGGATTTGAATCCCTTCCGTTTCTTGATGAACCAACACCTTTCTTATGTGCCATAAAACCTCCTTAGGCGATAATCTCGTTTACCTTTATAATAGTAAATTCCTGTCTGTGACCCTGCATCTTTCTGTAATTTTTCTTCTTCTTATACTTGTATACAAGTATCTTCTTCTCTTTACCGTGTTTTATTACTTCTGCTTCTATTTTTACACCATCTAAATAAGGCTGACCAATCTTTAGATTACCATCATCCTTCAAAAGTAATATCTTATCGATAAATATCTTGTCGCCTTCTTTTGCATCGAGTTTTTGTAGTTTCAATACACTACCTTTATCTGCAATGTATTGAAATCCGTCTTTTTCGAATACTATTAGCATTATTCACCTCCAACTGGCATTTCCTGCTTTACTGGTTGTTCTGTTGGTTTAGGAGTAAATATCTTCTGTCTTGAGCCTATTGTTAAAGCTATCAAAACAGAACTTATGAAGAATAAACTTCCAAAAACTATTGTTACCTTCATAAGAAAAGGTTCAATCCCTCTTGCACCAAAATAAGCCTGTGTTGAACCACCGAAAATACCTCCAAGTCCTCCCTTGTGTTCCTGCTGAAGGAGGACAGCAATTATAAGTATAACTGCTATAATAACATGTAAGGTCATAAGAAATCCAATCATAATAAACTCTCCGCTGTTTTAATTATTTTTAAAAATTTTTCAGGTTTTAAACTTGCACCACCAACGAGTGCACCATCAATATCAGGCATTTCAAAAAGTCCTTTTACATTATTTTCGTCAACACTACCACCATAAATTATCATAATCTCTTTTCCCTTTAACATATCCCTTATAAAAAAATGCATTTCTTCTGCAATCTCAGGTGTTGCAACCTTACCTGTTCCTATTGCCCAGACAGGTTCATAAGCAAAAATCAAATATTCATTAACAAGGTCAGCATCTAAAATATAAGAAACCTGCCTTTTTACAACCTCTTTTGCTAATCCTTTATCTCTTTCTTCTAAAGTTTCACCAACACAAACTATATATTTAAAACCTAAGTCTTTGGCTTTCTTTGCCTTTCTTACTATTATATCATCATCTTCCTTAAAATACTTTCTTCTTTCCGAATGACCTAATATAACATATTTTACATTAAAGTCAAGGAGAAATTTTGGAGAAATTTCACCTGTAAATGCACCTGCCTCTTCATAAAACATATTCTGGGCACCAAGTTCTATTCTTTTTATTCTATCAGACAATAATGGTATTGCCGTGAAAGGTGGTGCTACCATCACATTTACATTTTCATTTAAAACCTTAATCCCGTCTTCTATTTTATCTATAACATTTATTGCATCTTTCCCACCGAGATTCATCTTCCAATTTCCAGCAACCAGAAAACTTCTCATAACTTTAATAGTTCTATTGGTTCAAGTCTTTCACCTGATAGGAATTCAAGGGATGCCCCACCACCCGTTGAAATATGTTTTACTTTAACATTGTATTTATTTATCAAAGAGATAGTATCACCACCACCTGCAACAGTGAAAACACCCTTCCCTGTAAGTTCAGAAACCTTTTCACCAATACATTTTGAACCATAAGCAAAATCATCAATCTCAAAGATACCCATTGGACCGTTCCAGAATAGGGTCATTGAACCTTCAAGCGCTTTCTGGAATATCTTTATCGAATCAGTTCCAATATCAACACCTTTAGAACCATCGGGTATATTTTCTCTCTGAACAACAAATTTTTTTGCGCCTTCTTTTATTTCATCTGTAACTACAATATCAAGTGGTAATAAAAATTCTACGTTTGAATTGGCTGCATTTCTTAGAATCTCTTTTGCCTCTTCAAGCATATCTTCTTCAACTATTGAATCACCAATCTTCAAACCCTGTGATTTGAAGAATGTGAATACCATTCCACCACCTATAATTATTTTATCTGCTTTACCAAGAAGGTTTTTTATAAGTGGCAATTTTGTTGAGACCTTTGCACCACCAAGAATAACCGTATACGGTCTTTTAATATTTTCAAGTAGCATACTTAGGGAATTAATCTCTTCTTCCATTAGAAAACCTGCTGCTTTATAATTAAGTATATTACCTACACCAAAGGTTGATGCGTGTGCCCTGTGTGCGGTCCCGAATGCATCATTTATATATACATCACCAAGCATACTCAATTTCTTTGAGAATTCAGGGTCATTTTTTTCTTCTTCCTTGTAAAATCTCAGATTTTCAAGGAGGAGAACATCTCCAGGTTTTAAATCATTAACTGCTTTCAGAACATCATCACCTATACAATCATTTACAAAATGGACTTTCTTCCCAAGAAAATCAGAAAGTTTATCTGCAACAGGTTTTAAAGATAATTCGGGTGTTCTTTCTTTAGGTTTACCAAGATGTGACATAAGGACGATTTTTGCACCATTATCAATCAGGTATTTTATAGTTTTTAATGATGCTTCAATCCTTGTTGTATCCTGGATAATGCCATTTTCAATCGGGACATTGAAATCAACCCTTACAAGGACCCTTTTATTTTTTACATCTATATCTTTTATACTTTTTAATCTCATAGCCTTTCTCCTATGTATTCAGTAACATCTACAAGCCTTACAGAATATCCCCATTCGTTGTCATACCATGAAACTACCTTTGCGAGATTTCCTTCAACAACATCTGTAAGAAGTGAATCAAAAATAGAAGAGTGTGGATTTCCAATTATATCGTGGGAAACAATAGGGTCTTCGCAATATTGTAAGATTCCTTTTAGTTCATTCTCAGATGCTTTTTTAAATGCATTGTTTATCTCTTCTTTTGTGGTTGATTTTTCAAGTAAGACTGAGAAATCAACAACAGAACCATCTGGGACAGGAACCCTTAAAGAATAAGCGGTTAACTTACCTTTCAATTCGGGGAATATCTCATATATTGCCTTTGCAGCACCTGTTGATGTTGGTATTATTGAAAGTGCAGCACCCCTTGCCCTTCTTAAATCCTTATGTGGAAGGTCTAATATCCTCTGGTCATTTGTGTAAGCATGGACAGTTACCATAGTTCCTTTTACAATTTTGAAGTTTTCATGCAGAACTTTTACAACAGGTGCAAAACAGTTTGTTGTGCATGAAGCATTTGATATTACATTGTGTTTTTTGGGGTCGTATTTATCCTGATTAACACCCATTAGGATATTGAAATCGGGCGGTTCACCTTTACCTGGTGCCGAGAGTATCACCTTTTTAACAGTCCCTTTTATATGTTTTATAGCATCTGACTTTGATGTAAATTTTCCAGTTGATTCAATAACAATATCAACTCCAAATTTTTCCCAGTTTAAACCCTCAATATCCTTTGAACTTAAAACAAAAATCTTCTTACCGTTTACTTCAAAATAATCATCACCAGATTTCACTTCACCATTGTAGACACCAAAAACTGAATCATACTTAAAAAGATGTGCAAGTGTTTTTGCATCTGTTATATCATTAACTGCAACAACCTCAAGGTTTTTTCTATTCAATGCCTCTCTAAGAAAACATCTTCCTATTCTTCCAAATCCATTTATACCTATTTTTACATTTTTCATTGTTCCTCCTTTTTATAAATTTATACCTATTCCAAAACCAAAATTAAAAGAAGAGATAGGATCAAATCTGACCTGACCCTGTTTTTCAAAATCTTCAACCATATTCAAAATACCGAATAATCCCTGGGTCAGATTCATCCTTGTTGTAAAACTCAATGTGATTGGTTCCCTTGAATATCTAAGACCCAAACCTGCTGTTATTGTTGGTGGTGTAAATATTAATTCATTATCTTCTGACGGAAATTTTACATACATAATCTTTCCGGCAAGACATATCCTTGTTGAGATAACAGGAACTGGCAGACCAATGGATAAACCAAAATAACCTTCACCAAGTGCAATTGAATCGTTTGTCCAGTCAAAATTTCCACCTAAACTTAATGTCATAGCAAGAAGATTAAGATATATACCAGCCCTGTATCTATCCATAGGAAGGAATGTAAATCTGTTTGTTTCATCTTCTGTTTCCCTTCTAAGAGGCCATTCTCCAGCATAGAGTCCTATTTTCCCCCATATCCTTCTTGATATTGAATCCGCTTCAAGCCCTGTTGTATCTATATCAAGATAATCCGGTGGCGCAGATGGAAAGCCATAGATTAAAGTGTGTTTTCCATCAAGGCTTATACTTGAGGTCTTTTCACATGAAATACCAAATTTAAAGAATCTTAAATCAAGAAGGAATCCTATCATACCACCAAGCCTTGTTCCTTTATATGAGCCATTTATTCCACCTAATATTATTGTATCTTCAACACTTGATGCAAATATCTGGACACTGTCAATGGTCCAGATATTCCCCTGATAATCCTGAACGGAAGTATCAACATATGTCCATATTGAATCTACAGCACCGGTAAACGTAAAGTTTGTCTCGCCTGATAGGGAAACCCTTGTTATCCTTGCACCTATACCTATATTCAAAGGACCAAAACCTGTTCCTACACCCAAAAAAATTGGTAATTCTTTATAAAATATGTTACCTTTTCCATTACCTGTTATATGAACATAACCTGTAAGAGGGATTGAAACATTAATTGTATCGCCAGCAGGGATATTAGGGTCATCTTCATTCGTGAAACCGGTTTCATAGGTGAAATTAAAATCTTTTTCTATTGTCTGGTCTATATCAACAAGGAATCCGAGTTCATAACCTCTATCAATGGAAAAGCCAATACCAAAAGGACCGAATTTTTTTGATATACCAAAATAATCGATACCACCACTTTCAAGGAATCCTATTGAAACGGGAAGAATCAAAGAATCGTTTATCTGTGTTCCGTTTTCTTCATCTTCAAAATTAATAATTATGTCCCTGTTAACATAGTTTGACTTGGAAAAACCAATTCCAGCATAGATGTTAAGTTTACCTGCCTTTCCCAATGCTGCTGGATTGAATGAAGCACCGATTATACCATTTCCCCTTGAGACATCAAGAAATGCCTCATCAAGAAAATAAAGATTAACAGGTATGGAATTATTTACAAATGTTAATTTGGAATAACCATGTGATGTAAAAAAGAAAATAAGAAATATCATAATACCTCCATTTTAAGGATATACTGTATCAAGCATCCTCGGGAAAGGAGTGCTTTCCCTAACATGCGGGAGTTTGCATATCCAGCAGACAGTCCTTTCTATCCCGAGACCAAAACCAGCATGTGGAACTGAACCAAACCTCCTTAAATCAAGATACCATTGAAATGCATCCAGTGGTAAATTGTGCTTTTTTATTGATTCCAATAGTTTGTTAATATCGTATTCCCTTTCTCCACCGCCAACTATCTCACCATATCCTTCGGGTGCAAGCATATCAAATGATAATGACAATGTTTCATCTTCAGGGTCTTTCCTCATATAAAAAGCCTTGATATCTGCAGGATACCTGTGAACAAAGAAAGGCGTTGTGAAGTATTCAGATATAACTGTCTCCTGTGGAGAGCCAAAATCTTCACCATATTCTATTTTTACCTTTTCACCTTCTTTAATTTCTCCCAGCTCATTTATCTTCTTAACAGCTTCTTTATAAGAGATTCTTGGGAAAGGTGATTTTATATTTTCAAGTTTTGAAGTGTCCCTTTCAATAACCTCGAATTCCTTCTTCCTTTTTTCAAGGACCCTTTCAATAATGTATACAACAAGCCTTTCTGCAACATCCATAGCATCATCTATATGTGCGAAAGCCATTTCAGGTTCAACCTGCCAGAATTCTGTTAAATGCCTTCTTGTCTTTGATTTCTCTGCCCTGAACGATGGACCGAAGCAATAGACCCTTCCAAATGCCATACAGCCAGCTTCATTGTAAAGCTGACCACTCTGTGATAGATAGGCAGGTTTACCAAAATAATCAACTTCAAATAGTGTTGTTGTTCCTTCGCACGCTGATGGAGTGAATATTGGTGCATCAAGCATAATAAATTTGTTTTCATAGAAGAAATCACGGACTGCCTGTATTATCTCAGAGCGAATCCTCAAAATTGCATTCTGTCTTTTAGACCTTATCCATAAGTGTCTATTTTCCATAAGGAATGCAGTTCCATGTTCCTTTGGAGTTATCGGATAATCTTTTGTTATGAAAATAATATCAATATCTTTTACGGTTATCTCATATCCACCAGGTGCCCTTTTATCTTCACGGACTTTTCCACGAATGATTAAAGAAGATTCCTGTGTTAATTCCTTTGCCTTCAAGAATTTCTCTTCACCTACATCATTTAAAGAAATAACAGACTGTATTATACCTGTTCCATCCCTTAAAAGAAGAAAAATTACCTTTCCACCAGTCCTTATATTGAATACCCAACCGCGTAATTCAACATCTTCTCCAACATATTTATCAATATCTTCAATGTAAATCCATTTCATAGTTAAATTATTATAAAAACAAAAATTATGTCAAGGATAAATTTTTAGTTTTATTATTGACATTAGTGATAATTTATATATTTTAAAATCATATGGAAAACAAGGAATTAAAAAACAGGATAGAAGCAATAATATTTGCTGCATACGAACCTGTTACTATCTCAAGGATAGCAAACGTCCTTAATGTTAAGACGCAAGAAGTAAAAAAAATTATAGATGAACTGAATGAAGAATATTCAAGGAATGAAAAACCATACACAATAAAAGAAATAGGTGGTGGATTCTTGCTTTTGACACTACCTGAATATGGAGAGATTATAGGTGAGGTGATTGGTAAAAAAAATATAAGGCTATCAAAACCTGCACTCGTTACACTTGGAATTATTTCTTACAAGCAACCAATATCAAAAAAGGAGATTGATATAATAAGAGGTGTTGATTCATCAGGACCTTTACAGACATTGATTGAACTTGAACTCATCAAGGTTGTTGGTGAAAAAGATGCACCTGGAAGACCTTTACTTTATGGAACAACAAAGAAATTTCTTGAAGTCTTTCAGTTAAAAGACTTGAAGGAATTACCGGAGATAAAAGATGAGGATATCCCATTTCCTTTCACAGGCGGGAATAACATCACGGAGGAAGGCTGAAAAACTTGTCTTAAAGGGACTTGTAAAGGTAAACGGAAGAGTGATAAGGAATCTTTCGTATAAAGTAGACCCTTTAAAAGATGTGGTTATTTTTGATAATAGAAGGATTGAATTAAAGAAAGAAAAGAATTATTTTATCTTCTATAAACCAGTTGGTGTTCTAACTGCTTCAAATGACAAATACGGAAGAAAACTTGTTAAGGACTTTTTTAAAGATTTTAAAGGGAGGTTATTCCCGGTAGGAAGACTTGACTATAACTCTGAAGGGCTTTTAATTATGACAGATGATGGTGAACTTACATACAGGATGACACATCCTAAATATGGGATTGAAAAAGAGTACATTGTTTACTATGAAGGTGAACTTGGTGATGAACTTGAAACATTGTTGTATGGGATAAATGTAGGTGAAGATTTCTTGAAGGCTGATTATATTGAAAGGATTGGAAAAAATAAAGTAAGGATAATCTTGAAAGAAGGTAAAAAGAGGGAGATAAGGAGAATGCTTGGTGCAATTGGTTGTAAGGTAACAAGGCTTATAAGGGTTAGAGAAGGACCTTTAAGACTTGGTAACCTGAAAGAAGGAGAAAAAAGAAGACTGAATAATAAGGAAATTAAAATGTTAAAACAATATGTGGGTATTCAGTGAGAAACTTTGTTTCATTCGACCTTGAAACAACAGGGCTTTCAGAATACGATGAGATAATTGAAATAGGTCTTGTAAGAATAAGGGACGGGAAAATAACAGAAAAGTTTTCAACCCTTGTAAAACCTGCAAAGAAAATACCAAGGGATATCACCGAACTTACAGGTATAAATCAGAAGATGCTTGATGAAGCACCCAGAATTACAGATGTTATTGATAAAACAAAGGAATTCATAGGTGAAGATATAATAGTTGGTCATAATGTCGTTTTTGATATTGGTTTTATAAAAAAATTTATATCACTGGATAATGAATTTGTTGACACGTTAAAACTTGCAAAGATATTTTATCCATTTTCACAGACACACTCTTTGGGACATCTTGCAAAGTATCTTGGAATTAAAATTGATGTTGAACACAGGGCACTCGATGATGCAATAACAACCGCAATGATAATACTTAAGATGAACGATGACATAATTAATATGGGATTTAAAACAGTATTTGAAATAATGGATACATTATCCGAATCACCTGAGAGAAACTATATAAAAGGGCTGCTGAAAGATGTAAAAAATGAGATGAGATACGATTACGAGATACCTGAAAATTATTGTTACATTGATAAATCCTATAAGGAGATTAATCTTATAGATGATATTCAAAAGGAAATATACGATAATATCAGAGAAAATAATCTGTATATTCTTGAAATAGCGAGTGTGAAGGACCTGAAGGATTTTGTTATTTTACCTATATTAAAGTTTATAAAAGAGAACAATGAAAAATTTATACTTATAAAGACAGAAGGCGAAAATATAAATGATTTTTTAAGATATATTAACAATTTAGCAAATGAGAATGATTGCGGTATAAAAGCAGTTTTTATCAATAATAAGGAAAGCTATCTTTGTTTAAGAAAATTTAACGAAGTTAATGGAACAAAAAATATAGAACCATTTACAATGGCTTCATTGAAATTCTGGATTAAGAAAACCAAAACTGGTAACATAAATGAGATTAAAAATATTATAAAGGATGATGATATGAAAATATCAGTGGACGAAACCTGCTCTGGTGAAGAATGCGAATTCTTTGATAGATGCTTTTATTATGAAATGATCAGGAAAGAAAATGAATCTGATATTATTATAACAAATTATATGAATTTCTTCAGGAATGAACTTGAATATAATAATTTTGTTTTTTTTGATGCAGAAGAGATAGAAGAAAAGGCAACTCAGGGATTCTCAATAATAATTGAATTTAAAGAAATTGAATACATAATTAAAAAGATACTTGAAAGTTCTCCACAAACTTACGAACTGATAAAAGACGATTATGATATGTTAAAAGAAAATTTCATATTAATGGGAAAGGAAATAATTGGAAACAATGAAAAATTTAAGAATGGAATAATATTTTCAGAGTATAAAGATAGATTCATTTCAATATCAGAGATTATGACAACAATAAGAAATAAATCAGGTAATAAGTTCATCAAAAGTTTAAACAGGATTTTAGATAAATTGAACAATCTATTTATTAAGGATAATGATTATGTCATGAAAGTAAATTTCACGAAGCCAGAAGATATACTATCTGCATTCTATATTTTTTATCCTGTTTTAGTATGGAACAGGACCTGTGAAAAGATTTCAGGGATTAAAAGAGGTCTTTTTATTTCAAGGACAGTAACAACCGGTTGCAATTTTGATTTCTTCAAAAGAATATCAGGTATTGATAGGATTAAAAGAGAAATAAGGACCAGTTCCTACAATTTCTCAAAAGATGTTATAGATAAATTCAGAATATATATTTCAACATTCCATCCACCTTATAATTCCAATGAATTCAATAAAGATGTTGGCTCGATGCTAAAAAAAGTATTAGGAGGATTCAGAAAGAGTTATGTTATGTTCACTTCTTATACAAATGCCGAGAAGGTTTTTGATTTAATAGATGAGAAAGAGGAAGGTGCTTTTATAAAGCATGCAAAGTATAAAAACCTTAACAATGTCTTAAAAAATGTTGAAGAATACATAGTCCTTGGGACAACACATCTCTTTGATAGGGTTAAGGAAAAAAAATTCGATATTCTTGTTATACCAAAGATTCCTTTCCCGAACATGGCAGATGAAATTGTTAAAAGAAGGGCTGAAGCATTTTCAAAGACTGAACTGAATTCATTCAATGATTACCTTCTGCCAACTGCAATTATGAAGATAAAGAAAAGTCTCATAAAGATACTTAATTTATCTTTTGATAAATGTGCTATAATAATACTTGATAGAAGGATGCTGGAAAAAGATTATAGCAGTATGATAATTGATTCCTTACCCGTAGATGTGGAGAAGGTTGAAAGTAATGAAGAATTAAAAGAAAAACTCTTGAATTTCTTCAATGGATAGATTTATAGAGTTTTATAAAGAGATAGGTAAAAAACTACCTGAAGAGGAGTTAACATATTCATTCCCGAACGCAAGGATAAGGGAAAGATTTATAAAAGAAATCCTCAAAAGATACAACGATGTTGTTCTTGACCTTGGTTGTGGTGAAGGAAGATTAACTGCTCATAAGAAAGTTGTAGGGATTGATATATCTTTTGAGAAACTTATCAGGGCAAGAAGGAAAAATCCAGATGGAATTTATATATCAGGAGATATTGAAAATCTGAATTTCTTGAAAAAAAAATTCAATATTGTCCTGATTTCTGAGGTGATAGAACATCTTAGAGAACCTGAAAAGTTTCTTAAATCATTAGATAGTGTCGTTGAAAAAAATGGGATAATCATTATAACAACACCCAATAAACTCAGAAGAACAAAAGAGACCTTCTCTGTGGAATCGATAAAACACTTTGGTATAAAAAACGGAATAGAAAACAATGAATATTTCCACAGGTCATTTACAAGGGAAGAAATTAAATCTTTAGTTCAAAATGCAGGATTTAAGATTTTAGAAATTGGAACATTAGAAAATGAATTCAGAGGGATTGGCAAACCCATATTGTTACTTAAAAGGCTACCAAGGTTTTACTGGTATTTTGCACCAAAGGTTATGGATTATTTATACAATTTTATGAATGATACGGGTCTTATAAAAATACAGAAATTCATATTTAAGGAAGGTATAAGGCTCTACGTAATCGCCCAAAAAAACACTTGACAAATTATTAAAAATGTGTTATATATATATAAATGAAAATTTTAATAGGTTCAGATATTCATGGAAATCTTGAGGCATTAGAATCAATTTTGGAAGAGGATTATAATTATTTTGTATTTCTTGGAGATGCCTGTGATTATGGGCCTGACCCTGAGCCTGTTATGGAAATATTGAAAAACGAGACACATATTTTTGTTCTTGGTAATCACGATAATGCTGTTGCCCATAATGTTGATTGCAATTGTTCTGAAGAACTTAAGGATTTATCCATTGCAACAAGAAAATATACGAAATTTGTTCTAAAAACAGGTGATATTGAATACCTTAAAACACTTTACCCTGTGTCTACATTTACATATGATAACATTAAGTTTGCTGCATTTCACGGAACACCTAAAAATCAGCTTTTTGGTTATCTTTATCCCTGTGATAAAGATGAAAAATTCAGGTCAGAACTTGTTCCACCAAGATTTTATCTTGGTGGAACATCGAATATAGAAGATGCTCATATTATACTTTTGGGTCATTCCCATTTCCAGTTTCTGAAATATTTTGAGAAAAAGGTTATTTTAAATCCCGGAAGTATTGGGCAACCACGGGATGGTTTTCCTCTCGCTTCTTATGCAATAATAGAGGATGGGAATATAATTTTGAAGAAGAAAAAGTATGATATAAAAAAGACATTGAAGAAAATCACACAGATGCCGCTCGACCAAAAATATATACTGAAACTCAAGAAGATCTTAAAAACAGCACAATTATAATGAAGGTTGCACCATCCATTATAGCTTGTGATTTTTCAAAACTGAAAGAAGAAATTAATTCAATCGAAGAAGCAGGAGCAGACCTTATCCATCTTGATGTGATGGATGGACATTTTGTCCCCAATATCACATTTGGTCCTATCGTTGTAGATGGTATAAGAAAATTGACAAAACTTGAGCTTGATGCGCATCTTATGATATCAGAACCTGAGAAGTATATCAAAGAATTTGTGAAATCTGGTTGCAGTATGATATCTTTTCATATTGAAACAGTAAAAGAGCCTGTTAGCCTTTTTTCTTATCTTAAAGAGAATAATGTAATGTCTGGTATAGCATTAAATCCCGGAACGCCTATAGAGAAAATAGAGAAATTTTTTGAATATGTGGACTTTGTTCTTGTTATGCTTGTAAACCCGGGTTTTTATGGTCAGAAAATGTTACCTGATACTGTTCAGAAAGTAAGAACATTAAGACAAATGACAGGTAAATTAATTGAAGTGGATGGTGGTATAAACGGGGATAATGCAGGAGAATTCCTCGATATAGGTGTGGATATTATAGTATCAGGAGCATATATATTTAAACATCCTGACAGAAAGAAAGCAATTGGGAAACTTAAAGGGTATGGCTGAAACTGAATTTCTAAGAAGAATATTCTTAAAATGTGAACTTCCACAATGTATTGATAGGATAAAAGAAATAATAAATTATGATAAGAATCTTGAAAAAGGAGAAAATACAAGACTGATAGAGAAGTTAAAAGAGGAGTTGTTTGAAATGACATCTGATGGAACTTTACAGGATAAGATAGAAAAAGAAATTGCTAAAAGAGGTAAAAGTAACGTTATTAAGTCATTGCTTGAAAAACTTGTTATAATTGAGGCTGAACCATTAACATATATAATTTTACTCCAGTTTTCAGATGAGGACTTGATAAGAAATGCAATAGAGATACTTGAAGAAACCGACCTTGAAAATGTTTCTAACGCTGTGTTAAAATTTCTTGAGAAGAAAAAAAATGTAATCCTACCATTCATAGAAGAATTTTTCGAAAGCAAAGATTCAAACTTGATTATGAAAGGAATAAAGATTGCTGCTAAGATAAAAACAGAGGGAATGAAAAAAATGCTTGAAGAATTCCTGAAATCTTCTAATATGCTTATACAAAGAGAGGCACTGCTTGCACTTATTGATATTAATGATGAAGATTCCCTTGAAATATTAAAAAGGAATTTCTTCAATCTTATGGGCAAAGAACAGCTTGAGGCATTAAGGTTTATTAACGAAAAAAAGGACAAAGATTTCATAAGAAAATTAAAAGGTATGGATGAACTTAGATTGAACAAAGAGCTTTATTCAATGATTGAAAAATATGATAGCGGTAATTGATTTTGGTTCTCAATACACAAAACTTATTGCAAGAAGAATAAGGGAATTTGGAGTAAAGTCAATTATATTCCCGTTCGATGTAAATATTAAAGAATTAAAAAATGCAGATGGAATAATACTTTCAGGTGGACCTTCAAGTATATATGATAAAGATGCACCTATCCCTGACCGCAATATATTCGGATTAAATAAACCAATACTTGGTATTTGCTACGGTTTACAGATAATAACAGACTTTTTTGGTGGAGAGGTTATAAAAGGTAAAAAAAGGGAATACGGTGAGAAGATTTTTTTACATAAAGGAGATGATCTATTTGAAGGAATACCTAAAGAATCAGTTGTATGGATGAGCCATGGGGATGAAATAAAGAAAATACCTGAAGATTTCAAGGTGATAGGATTTACAGATACAAATCCTTTTGCCGCAATAAGAAAAGATAATATTTTTGGGATTCAGTTCCATCCGGAAGTAACACATTCTGTATATGGTAAAAAAATAATAGAAAATTTCATCTTTAAAATAGCAGATGCTAAGAAGGACTGGGAATACAAAGAACAGATAGAGGAAGCATTGAATGAGTTAAAAAGAGTGAAAGGTAATGCGATATTAGGTATATCAGGTGGTGTTGATTCAACCTTATGCGCGGTTCTCTCAAAAAAATTTCTTAACGGGAAATTCCTGCCGGTTCTTGTTGATACAGGACTTTTAAGGAAATGGGAAGTTGATGAAGTGGTTGAATTTTTGAAGAGTATTGATATTGATATAAAAGTAATAGATGCAAAAGAGATATTTCTAAAGGCACTTAAAGGTGTAAAAGACCCTGAAAAAAAGAGGAAGATAATAGGTGAAAAATTTATAAATATTTTTGAGAAAGAAGCAAAATCTTTTAAGGCAGAATATTTAATACAGGGAACACTGTATCCTGACAGGATTGAAAGTGCAGGTGTTTCGAAAACATCTTCAAAGATAAAAACACATCACAATGTTGGTGGTTTACCTGAAAAATTAAATCTTAAGGTTGTAGAACCTTTAAAAGAGTTTTTTAAAGACGAAGTCAGAAAGATATCCAGAGAAGTAGGTATTCCTGAAAGTATATATTTAAGACATCCTTTCCCTGGACCAGGTCTTGGTGTAAGAATAATAGGGGAAGTTAATGAAAAAAGGCTGAATATTTTAAGGGAAGCAGACCACATATATATAAATGCATTAAAAGAAGAAGGGCTTTATGAAAAGATATGGCAGGCTTTTGCTGTTTTAATCCCTGTAAGAACTGTTGGTGTTATGGGGGATTTGAGGACATACGAATATGTTATATCATTGAGGGCAGTTATAAGTGAAGATGGTATGACAGCGGATGTCTTTGAATTTGATCTTGGTTTCCTGAAAAAAGTCTCAACTAAAATTATAAACAATGTAAAAGGTGTAAACAGGGTTGTTTATGATATATCATCAAAACCCCCTTCTACTATTGAATGGGAATAGTTTTTATATCTTATATAATTTTAAAAAATGGGATTGAGGTTTTTCAATATAATGAAAAAGAAATTCTTGTTATCTTTGAGTCTCCTTATTTCTTAAAGATAGATAAAAACGAAGAATTTGATTTGGGTTTGACATATTTAAGGCTGAAAGATACAAAAGATTTAACGAAAATAAAAGAAAAATTAAATTTAAAATATGTAAAGAATATAAAGAAATCACAATTTGATATTGTAAATATATTATCGGGTTATTACCTTCCAGAAACGCTATCCTATTCTTCGGTAAAGTTTTTCATACCTGAAAAGGATAGTGAAATAATAAATATCTTAGAGAAGATTTCTTTCAATAACTTTAAAGGGTTATATGAAATAGATCTACAACCAGTTCAAGGTTTTTTCTTTGATTCTGAAAGTATCGAGTGGTATTTAAATATTCCACCCGATGTTAATTCAAATGATTACATTGTTTTTAGAATTTTTATGAAATACCTTGAAAATATTCAAATCCCTGTCAGATATTCAAGGTTTGGTAAAAAGATACCTTTTTTTATAAAGTTAAAGAGTAAAGATGAAGTGATAAAAATATTTAAGGAAGGAATAGAATTAAAGGATTTTAAAAATGCATTGAACGATTTTTATAAGGAATATAAAGAGATAAAAAACGATGAAATACTACTGAATATCTTTCTTTCTGTTTCAGGTCTGAACAGATGGAACTTTTTTGAAGAATGGGAAAGGAGGATTAAAAAAGTTAATATTAATGATATAGAGAATTTCAAATTCAAATATATATCAGGTGGGATTTTTTTATCTGAATAATTAACATTGTTAATCTTAGAAACCATTTGACAATTTAACTAATTTATTTATCTTATTAATATGTTTATAATTTTTTCTTTCTTCTATAGTCCTTCAGGAGAAATTTATTATGGTTTTTTTTCAGGGAAGGATACATTATATAATTCTGATGCATATATCTCTTTAACAGTTGACTTCAATTTCAAAGAAAATCTTTCATTTTATGTTAAATATTCATCTTTACTTGAGATGGCTGAACAGATGGGAAGGGTATTTCTTGATCCTATGTTTGCAACATATTCCATTGTTTTTGGAATTAAATACAAGAAATATTTATGGTTTGATTTTTATTTAGACCATTATTGCAGGCATTATATTGATAAAGAACTTGAAGAAGGGAAGGTTGTTTTTAATGGCGAATTTTATTCTATTAGAAATTACAAGAACAGATTTAACAGATTTGATAACAATTTTTCTTTCAATTTCACATATGCATTTTATCCTGATGCTATCATAGTTGACTGGCTTAATTCAAGACCTTACTATAGACGCAGATTTATAATGAATGGTTCATACAAGTTTTACAGGTTTTTTTATTTTGAAAACACTGTTGAATATACAATAAGTAGGGAAGAAGATTACTATCCTAAAAAAACATTTTATAAAATAGTTCCACAATTAGGTATCTTCTATAAGAACCAAAGAGGTATTTTCAGTATATTCATTGATTACTATTTTAAGATAAAAGACCCCTTAAGGAATCCTGAAGACCTTGTTTTCTTTGGAATATCATTCACATTTTAATACTTAAAGATTCTTGGAAGCCTTTTCCCCATCCTTGAAACTACTTCGTATGGAATTGTCCCGATTAATTCAGCTATATCCCAAGCAGAAATATTTTTTCCAAGTATTTCAACTTCATCTCCAACAGAAACATCTTTAACATCCGTAACATCTATCATTGTCCCATCCATAGTTACATTTCCTATAATAGGGCATTTCTTATCTTTTACAAACATAAAACCTTTATTTGAAAGATGTCTATCATATCCATCGGCATATCCTATTGGGACAACCGCGACCTTTGTCGGTCTTTTTGCAATATATGTCCTTGAATAACTAACAGAGAAATCTTTTGGAATTGTTTTTATAAATGATATCTTCGATTTTACTGACATAACAGGTTCATACGGTAATCTCTGATTTTTCTGTGGAGATATTCCATAAAGTATTATACCAAGCCTTATTAAATTAAGATCAGTTTCATTAAAATTTAGAAAACCTGCACTATTTTCAATCTGATTAAGATTTAATTTTATTCCAATACTCCTTGCAGAGTCTATCAATTCCTTGAATTGTTTGAATTGAGACCTTGTAAATTTTTCATCCGAATCTGCAGAAGGTAAATGGCTCATAGCACCAAGTATCTCGATGTTTTCGCAAGCCCTTGCAACTTTCAAAAAATATATAAATTCTTCCGGTAATAGGCCATATCTTCCCATTCCTGTATCCACTTTTACAAAAACAGGAACCTTTTTTTTCTGTCTTTTACCTTCCCTGTCAATTGCAAGAAGAAAATTTCTTGAACATACAGTCGGGATAAGATTATGCTGGACTATTTCTTCTGCCCTTTCTTCAAGTTCCTGTGAAAGAATCTGTATTTTACAGGTAATTCCCGCATTCCTCAGTTCTATTCCTTCTTCAACTATTCCTACACCAAACCATTCTATTCCAAGAGCCTGTGCCCTTGATGATATTGCTATTGAACCATGACCGTACGCATCCGCCTTGACAACTACCATTACTTTTTTCCCTTTTGAATTCTTTAAGGCTTCCTTTAGATTATTTTCAAACCTTGAAAGGTCTATCTCAACTCTTGAAGGTCTCATATGTTTATTATAGACAAAAAGAATATTATGTCAAATATTTAAAATTCATTTTCCTGTTATAATATAACAAAGTTTTATTTAATATTATATTAATCATTTTACCTTTATAACTTTTCATTGGCTTTAATAAAAGAATTAACATTTTCCAAATTTCTTTAATTCAAAAAAACCATAATATCTTTAGAAAAATAACTATTATATGATATTAAAAATTAGTAACCACAACCAAAAAAATACGGGAAGATCAGGGACATGGTGGTACAATTTATTATAATTAACATTTAAGTTTTGTCTAAAAATTTTATCATAAATCTCATCAATTATTATAGGT
>CBFGJG010000009.1:0-60069 GCA_965649055.1 Caldifarciminota bacterium | reverse complement strand
TTGATGAGATTTATGATAAAATTTTTAGACAAAACTTAAATGTTAATTATAATAAATTGTACCACCATGTCCCTGATCTTCCCGTAAAATAAAAATAAAAATTGACAAAATTTTATCATTTTTTAAAATTTTAGAAAAACAGGAGGAATAATGAAAGGTGTTTTTTTCGGATGCACTTTGCTTTTACAGGAAGAATTGAAGAGAGCACTTGAGAACTTCTTAAAAAAAATAAATCTTGATTATGAACCAATAGGAATTGATGAATGCTGTGGAATTCCTTTAATCTTATCAGGTTTTGTAGATGAGGCTAAAATACATGCTGATAAGGTTTTTAAGAAGATAAATGAAAAGAATATTGATACGATAATAACACATTGTCCGCATTGCTATACTGCATTCAGACATGAATACCCTGAAAAACTCGGTATTAAACATAATATACCTGTTCTTCATTTCACTCAATTCGTATGGGATCTGATTAAACAGGGAAAGATAAAATTAGAAAAACAGATTAATCTTAAAGTAGTCTACCATGACCCCTGTTATATAGGAAGACAGGGAGACAGAATATTCGAGGAGCCGAGAAATATTTTGAATTCTGTTAAAGGTATAAATCTCGTTGAATTTGAACTGAATCAGGAAAAATCCACCTGTTGTGGCGGAGGTGGTCTTTTAAGGGCTGTCTATCCTAAGATATCGGTGGAAGTAGCAAAGGAAAAGATAGAATTACAGGCAAAACCACTGGGAATAGATGCTATCGTTTCCTGTTGCCCATTCTGCGATGTGAATATTAAAGAAGGTGCTAATGAACTTAAAACAGATATAAAAGTTTACGATATCGTAAATATATTGGAGGAAGCAATATGATAGAGGAAATTCATAAGGAATTTAAAAAGAATGTTTATAGGGCTTCTAAAGACCCTTTTATAAGGACTGCATTAAGAAGAGCGGTAAAATCTTTCAGGACTGCAAGGGATGATGCAATACGGGCATTTCCTGAGGTTGAAAAAAAGAGAAAACTATTACAGGAGAAAAAAGAGTATTCTCTTTTGAATATTGAAGAATTGATAGAGAAAACAAGAAAATCTATTGAAAGACAGCATGGGAATTTTTATTTTGCTAAGACAGAAGAAGATGCCAAAAATATTATTTATAATATTATAGGTAGTGGAAAAACAATAGTAAAAGCAAAATCAATGACAACAGAAGAAATAGAACTTAATAAATTCCTTGAAGAGAAAGGAAATAGTGTTTTTGAAACTGACCTTGGTGAATTTATTGTTCAGATACTAAAGACAAGGCCAATGCATATCCTTGCCCCTGCTGTGAATATCCCAAGGGAAAAGGTTGCAGAAGCATTTTCAAAACTTGGTGGGAAAGAACTTCCACCTGATATACCAAAACTAACACTTTTTGCGAGGGAGTTTTTAAGGGAGAAATATTTCAGTGCTGATGTTGGTATTTCAGGTGCAAATGCAGTTGTTGCAGAAACAGGTTCTATTTTTTTAATAGAAAACGAAGGTAATGTTAGATTTGTAACAAATGCACCACCTGTTCATATTGTTATTGCCGGGATTGAAAAGATATTACCAGCTATGGAAGACGGTATGTTATTCCTTGATGTGGTTCAAAGATATGCAGGTTATTTTGTTACAAGTTATATTTCAATTGTTTCTGGACCTTCGAAGACAGGAGATATAGAAAAAACAGTTGTTTATGGAGCACATGGCCCTAAGGAATGGCATGTAATATTGCTTGATAATGGCAGGAGTGAGATGATAAAAGACCCTGTTTTCAGAAAGGCTTTGTACTGTGTTAGATGTGGTGCATGTATGTATGAATGCCCAGTTTATCCTATAACAACAGGATATTGGGGATACAGATATATGGGTGGAATAGGTGTTCCCTGGACTGCATTTGTTGCAGGAGGTATTGATATAGCGTCTCCAATGGCATTTGCCTGTACATTATGTGGAAGATGTGTAAAATATTGTCCTATGGAAATAGATACACCAAAAATAATTGAAAGATTAAGGGAAATAATAAAAGAAAAAGGATATCTGCCGAAATATATCGAAGAACTCGCCAATAATGTGATTACAAAAGGTAAACCATATTAATAATGGAGGGAAAAATGCCTGAAGAAAATATTATGGTAAAAGTAGATAGTTTGAAGAAATTTGTTGTAGAAGTTTTTAAGAAACTCGGTGTCCCTGAGAATGATGCGGAAATAACTGCCGATGTTTTAATTGCATCTGATAGGAGGGGCATTGATTCACATGGTGTTGCAAGGCTTTCAAGGTATGTGAATGGAATAAAGAATGGGGAGATAAAAGTAAAGCCAGATATAAAAATCGTTAATGAGACAATTGCTACATCATTGATTGATGGTGATGCAGGTCTTGGTCAGGTTGTTGGTTATTTTGCAATGAATCATTGTATTAAAAAAGCAAAGGATGCAGGAGTTGCTTTTGTTGCAGTCAGAAATTCCAATCATTATGGTATTGCGGGATATTACGCATTAATGGCATTAAAAGAAGATATGATAGGTATTTCTATGACAAATTCAGCACCACTTGTTGTTCCGACATTTGGTTCAGAGATAGTTATCGGAACAAATCCTATTGCAGTGGCTGTTCCCTCGGGAGAAGAACTGCCTTTTGTTTTTGACGGGGCAACAAGCACTGCGCCAAGAGGTAAAATAGAGGTGTATGAAAGGTTGGGTAAGAAACTACCTTTAAGTTGGGCAACAGATGAATATGGGATGCCAACAGACGATGCAAAAAGGGTCCTTGATAATCTTTTAACAAGGAAAGGCGGAGGTCTTCTTCCTCTTGGTGGTGCAGATGAAGAAGAAGGAGGACATAAGGGATATGGATTTTCAGTCCTTATAGATATCTTTTCTGGTGTCCTCTCGGGTGGTCTATATGGACCATTACTTTATAAAGATAAGAACGCTCCCCCGGGGGTATGCCATTTCTTTGGTGCTATGAAGATAGAGGCATTTATTCCAAAAGAGAAATTTAAATCATCAATGGATGATTATATCAGGATTATAAAGAATTCCAAGAAGGCAAAAGGTAAGGAAAGAATTTACATAGCCGGTGAAAAAGAATTTGAGAATGAGCAAAGATACAGGGAAGAAGTCCCATTGTATATAAAGGTTGTTGAGAACCTACGTTCAATCGGTAAGAGCCTCGATATAACACCTGATTTTTGAAAGGAAGATGTATGATTCTAACTTTAATCTTTTTTATGTCACCTGAAGAGATATTATTATTTGCGAGAAACCTTGAGAAAGAAGGAGATTATTTCAGGGCTATAACTGAATACAAAAGATACTTATATTATAATGATGTTGATTCAATAAGATACAGAATTGCCAACATTTATATCAGGGAAGGAGACTATGGAAATGCTTTGAGTATAATGGACGAGATTAAGAACAGAGATAAAGATTATAATAATATCAAAGGGTGGATTTTTTATAAGGCAGATTTATTGGACAGTGCGAAAAAATACTGGGAGGATAAGAAGATAGGACTTATTTTTATTAAAGAAAATAGATGTAGTGATGGAATAGGTATTTTAAATATACAGGAGAAATGCCCTACATATAAAAATCCATACCTTGGTTCAATTCTGTCCATGATAATACCTGGTTCTGGAAGAATATATGCAGGAAGGTTGGGAGATGGTATATTTTCACTTGTTACAATCATATCAACAGGTTATTCAGCATATTACTATTATAAAAAAGATTATTATCTTGTAGCAGGAATTTTAGCAGGTGTAACAGGTGTTTTTTATGCTGGTGAGATATTTGGTTCATTTGTTTCTGTTAAGATTTATAACAATAGACTGAAACTGGAATTTTTAAATAAACTGGAAAATTCAATAGAATGGTGATACTTTTTATTTCAACATTTGCAGATGAACTTTTTTTTAAAGGTGATTATTTCAGGGCTTTGACAGAATACAAGCGGGAACTTTTTATGGGTCAGGACACAATAAATTCAATGAAGATGATTGCAGAATGTTATAAGAATTTAGGTGATTATGATAAAGCACTTTACTGGTATGGAAGATTGAACTTTATTGATGGGGCGTTTGAGAATGATTACAAGTATATTCTTGGGATTACATTGAATATTGAGGATTTAAAGATACTCATTGACGAGGATGATATAGAATTGAATAAAATCATTTCTAATTATGAGAATGTATCTAAAAAAATATATTTCTCTTATATAATACCCGGAAGTTCACAGATAATCTACGGTAAATACAGAGATGGAATATTTTCATTTTTCTGGAATGCCCTTAGTTTTTATTATCTATATTCAAGGATAAAGGAAAGGGATTATATAGGTGCTGTTTTCACATTCCCACTTTTCTTAAAATTTTATATGGGTAATGTTGATATGGCTAAGAGAATAGAAAGAGAAGAATCATATAAAAGATTCAAAAAAGAATTGGATAAATATTTTGGTCATTAAAAACTTGAAATTTTTTAAATTCTCCATATTATAGTCATATGAAATTAGGTGTTATAATAATGGCTGGCGGAATAGGTAAGAGGATGAAATCAAAGAAGGTTAAAGTCCTTCATGAAATTCTTGGTAAACCTTTATTGTGGTATGTTATAGAATTAGCGAAATCTATTTTACCTGAAAGGATAGTGGTTGTCTATGGGAAAAACGGGGAAGAGATAAAGGGTAAGTTTGAAGGTATTGATTATGCATATCAGGAAGAACCACTTGGAACTGGTGACGCAGTTAAAAGAGGGCTTGAAAGATTAAAAGATTTTAATGGAGATATTATTGTTCTTTCAGGTGATGTTATACTTTTGCGGAAAGAGACCATTTTAAAAATGGTTAATGAACATACTTCAAAAAATTCTGACTGCACTATACTTACATTTATACCCGAAGAACCATCACATTATGGTAGAATAGTAAGGGAAAAAGAAGAGATTCTAAGGATAGTTGAAGCAAAAGATGCAACAGAGGAAGAAAAAAAGATTAGAGAGGTTAATAGTGGTGTCTATTTGTTTAAAAAAGATAAACTTGAAGAGAATATTGTAAAGATAGATAACAGGAATGCACAAGGTGAATATTATCTTACAGATGTGATTGGAAAAATAAAAGAGGGTAAAGGTATTATAAGAGGTGTTATTTGCGATGACCCGAATGAAGTTGAGGGAATAAATACAAGAATGGAACTGGCAAACATTGAAAGGATTATAAAAAATCGTATCATCAAAAAATTACAGGAAGAAGGTGTTACTTTCCATTTTCCCGAATCTATATATATTACACCTGATGTTACGATTGGAAGAGATTCAGAGATTTTTCCTTTTAATGTTTTGAAAGGAAAAACACATTTGGGTGAAAATTGTATAGTTGAACCTTTTTGTTTCCTTAATAATGCAAATATCCCGGACGGGACAATTGTTAAGAGGGGAACCATAATTGATGAATAAGGGAAGAAACTCCCTTCTCACTATATTAATTATTTTCATTCTTTTTGTTTTTCTCTTTTCAATGCTAAAAAAGAATAGATTAGAACCAATAAGGGTAGTGATCCTTAATGCAAGTGGAGATAAAAGTCTGAACAATTTTTTTTCTGAATACCTTAAAATGAAATATGTTGATGTTATTTATACAGCGAATATACCAGAACAAGAGATAAAAACAGTTGTTGTTGACAGGTATTCAAATAAGTGTGAATATGCAAAAAAGATAGCAAGTTATCTGAAAATAAAAACTTATATTCCCATAATTGATACGACATACACAGAACAGGTTATTGTAATTTTAGGTAATGATGTAAAAAATTTAAAAATAATAAAAAGGAGAAGAAATTGAGAAGAATAACTAAAAAAACAATGAATTCAATTATGAAGGAAATCTACGATAAAAAAGGGAATTCTATTGTTTGTATCGATTTAAGAAAGTTTGATGCAATAACAGATTTTTACATCATCTGTTCAGGTGAGTCTGATTCCCATACAAAAGCCATTGCAGAACATCTTATTGAAAGGTTTGAGGAAAAATATGGTCTTCACCATATTGAAGGATATGAGTATGGGCACTGGATACTTCTTGATTTTGTTGATTTCGTAATACATATATTTTTAGATGATGTCAGAAAATTTTATAATATTGAAAAATTCTGGGGAGATGCACCATACTGGGAATATGATGAGAAAGAAGATTGAAGATTTAATAAAAGAGATAAGCGGGGAATCAGGAGTAAAGATTACAAGACCTCAAGAATCTTTTGGAGATTATACAACCAATATTGCTTTTCAAAAAGCAAAAAAAGAAAAGAGAAATCCTGATGATGTTGCAAGGGAAATTGCTAAAAAAATAGAACTTGATGAGATTGAAAAAATAGAGGTCATAAAGGGATTTATCAATATATTTTTGAAAAAGGAAACATATCAGAATAATTTAATTAATGTATTAAAAGAGAATTACGGAAGTAATAATATTGGTTTGGGTAAGAAAATTAATGTTGAATATGTTAGTGCTAACCCTACAGGCCCTTTACATATTGCAAGTGCAAGGGCTGCTGCCTTTGGTGATACGTTAGTTAGATTATTAAGATATCTTGGATATTCTGCTGATTCTGAATACTATGTTGATGATGGTGGGCAACAGGTTGAATTGCTGAAGGATTCCGTGATTGCAAGGATAAAAGAAATAAAAGGTGAAATATTCCAATTCCCTGAAGGTGGATATTTAGGAGAATACATAAAGGATATTGCTAAAGAAGTTATCGATAAGAAGATTGAAGATATTAAAAATTTCTCGATTAATTATATTATGAATATGCAGAAGAAGACGCTTGAAAGATACAGGACAAATTTTGAAAATTTTGTAAGTGAAAAATGGATAAGGGATTCTGGTAGGATTGAAGAATTCCTGAAAAGATTAGAATCTAAGGGTAAATTGTTTAGAAAGGATGGTGCTGTTTTATATAAAGGTGAAAGGGATAGGGTTTTTGTTAAATCAGATGGTTCCTATACTTATATTGTTCCAGATATTGCATATCATATTTATAAATATGAAAGAGGATATGACCATCTGATAGATTTACTTGGACCGGACCATATTGCTCATGTTCCTGATCTAAAACTTGCTTTACAGGATTTAGGATTTGAAGATAAACTTGAAGTGATAATAGTCCAATGGGTTCACCTTTTAAAAGATGGGATACTTCTTAAGATGTCAAAAAGAGCTGGTAGTTTTATAACAATGGATGAACTTATTGATGAAGTTGGAGTAGACCCTGCAAGATTTTTCTTCCTGATGAGGGATGCATCAACACCTATGGATTTTGATATAAATCTTGCGAAAGAACAGAGCGATAGAAATCCCGTTTATTATGTTCAATACAGCCATGCAAGGATATGTTCTTTACTTGATTTTGCAGAGAAGAAGGGTTATAAGGAAATTGAAACAGAAAAAGTGAATTTACTCAACGATGATGAGGAGATAAAAATATTGAGGGAACTTTATTTTTACCCAGAATTTCTTCAGGATGTTCTTGAAAATAGAACACTTCACCTTTTGACTTCTTTTCTCATTAATCTCTCATCATATTACCATAATTTTTATCAGAAAAGAAGAATTATAGGTGGAGAAGAAGAGAAGGTAATTCCAAGATTGATACTTTCCAAGGCTTTTAAAAATGTTGTTAAAATCACACTTGAACTTATGGGTGTAAATGCACCTGAAAGGATGTAAAACTGAAAGATTTAATCTTTAAGAGAAATTTAATAAATATTATTCTTTTTATCTTAACAATTATGACAACATTGATTGCCGGAACAATGCAGAGGGGCTACAATCCATTAATTCTTAAAAACCTTATTTATGGAATACCATTTTCTGCTTCAATCATATTGATTCTTGGTTCTCATGAACTTGGACATTATTTCAGTGCAAAGAGGAATGGGATTATGGCAACGTTACCTTATTTTATTCCTGCACCTCATTTCATAGGAACATTTGGTGCTGTAATAAAGATGCAATCACAGATCCCAGATAGAAAAGCACTGATTCAGGTTGGTTCAACCGGACCAATAGTTGGATTTATTGTTTCTACATTTGCAATTATTTTCGGTTTGAAAATTTCCTCTGTTGCACCTGCAGAAGATCTTGAAGGAATAAAACTTGGGAATTCTCTCCTTTTCTATCTTATTTCAAAAATAACATTTAAAGAAATAAAAGAAGGTTATGATATAATACTACATCCAGTAGCATTTGCAGGCTGGATAGGATATTTTGTAACTGCTATGAATCTTTTCCCAATAGGTCAACTTGATGGTGGTCATATTATCTATGGACTTTTTCCAAGAAAACAAAGATTAATCAGTATTATTTCTGTTTGCATAATGGTTTTGTTTGGAATATTCTGGAATGGATGGCTTTTCTTCAGTCTTGTGACTTTACTACTTATAGGAACAGTTCATCCACCAACAAACGATGATTTAGCAGAAGTTGATATGAAAACAAAGATAATTGGTATAATATCAATAATTATATTTATATTAACTTTCATACCTGTTCCATTTTTACTATGAAGGAAGAATTTATAAAAGCATTAAAGGAAAAGAAGATAGTAGGTTTTCCAACTGATACTGTCTATGGAATAGGATGTATAATAGATAAGGAATGTGTTGATAGATTGAGGGCTTTGAAAAAAAGGTCGGGAGATAAGCCATTCGCAATATTTATACCTGATGTTTCGTGGCTTTCAAGATTGAATGTTTTAATACCTGACTATGCAAAAAACCTTTTAAAGGATATGAAAGGTCCTTTAACTCTTGTATTTAAAATCATTGATGATAAATATAGTTTTATATCTAAGGAAGGGAAAATAGGTATAAGAATACCAGACGATGATTTTTTGTGTGAAGTGATGAATGAAATCAATGAACCTATTGTAGCTACATCGGCAAATATCTCCGGTTTTTCACCTGCTATTTCTTCCGAACAGATTGATTTAAATGTTGATTTTTTTATAAAAGGAAAATCAAAAATTGGAATTCAATCAACTGTTGTTGATATCTCCGGTGAGAAACCCGTTATTCTGAGAAAAGGGGCAATGCCCGTTCTTGAGGTAGAAGCGAAGACAGGAATGGTTTTTATATCAAAGGGAATAAAATTGAACCTTTTGTTTGTTTGTTCGGGAAATACTTGTAGAAGCCCTATGGCAGAGTTTCATTTTAGGAGTATTGATAAAGAAGATAATTTTTTAGTTAATTCCTGCGGGACTATGAATATTTATGGTATGCCACCTTCTATTGAAGCTGTGATTGTGATGAATGAAATAGATATTGATATTACCCCACATATATCAAAAGGGGTTTCAAAGGATCTGGTAGATATTTCTGATATTATTTTACCTGTTGGGAAGAAACATTCTGAGATTCTTATTACATATGGTGTGAATAAATATAAGATTTTCCCGTTCTATAAAATCTTAGGTCTTCAGGAGATTCCTGATCCGATAGGTAAAAATCTTTCAGTTTATAGAGAAGTTCGGAACATTATTGTTGAATCAAACAAATTATTGTTTGAGATGCTTAACAATAAATTTTTAAAGATTGTTTGACAAACTTAAATTTTTTATAATTATATCTATATGACAAAGATAAAAACAGGGATAATTGGAATCGGTTATCTTGGTTATCATCATCTGAGAAACATAAAAAAAATTGATTATTTTGATATTGTTGGCATTTATGATACAAACAAAGAAAGGCTTGAAAGTATCTCAAGTGAATTTTCGGTTAATGCTTCAAATAGTATGGATGAGTTGATAGAAAAGAGTGAATGTGTATTTATAGTAACCCCGACCTCAACACATTTTGAAATAACAAAGAAGGCATTGGAAATGGGGAAACATTGTTTTGTTGAAAAACCATTGACTTTTTCATTGCAAGAAGCAGATGAACTCACAAGATTAAGTAAAGAGAAAAATTTAATTCTTCAGACAGGTTTTATTGAAAGATTCAATCCGGCTTTTATTTCAGTAAAAGAATTTATCAAAGAGCCACTATTCATTGAATCACATAGATTATCACCTTTTGCAGGAAGAGGTGATGATGTGTCAGTTGTCCTTGACCTTATGGTTCATGACATTGACCTTGTTCGTTATTTTATAAAATCTCCTATTCAATCAGTTAGTGCGATTGGTATTCCGATTATATCTAATTATATAGATATAGCAAATGCAAGGATTGAATTTGAGAATGGTGCAACTGCAAACCTAACCGCAAGCAGGATATCTAAGGATAAGATGAGAAAAATAAGGTTTTTCCAGAGATATGCTTACATTTCAATAAATTTAATAGAAAGGTTTTCAGAAGTTTATACATTGAAGATGATAAATGGCAAACCCGAGATAAAAAGAGAAATGATTAAAGCAGGAAATGAAGAGCCAATTTATCTTGAAGACCTTTCATTTGCAGAGGCAGTTTTAAATATGAGAAAACCCGAAATAACACCTGAAGAATCACGAGAATCACTTTATATTGCCACAATGATTCTTGATAAAATAAGGGAAAATCTCAGAAAGATATGAGTCTGGGAAGTCTTTTTTTTAAATACAGGTCTTTCATACCTGTTCCTTTTTTTATATTTTTGCTTGTTTTTTCCAATTCAAACATAACGAGTATTATTGTAGGGATTTTAATATCAATTTCCGGGATTTTGATGCGTATGGTAATACAAGGATATACAGGTGATTGGATGAGGGGAAATCAGGTTGGTGGGGAATATCTTTTAACTGAAGGGCCTTATAGTATTGTAAGGCATCCTTTTTATTTGGCAAATTTTTTTATCGCACTCGGTATTGTTATTATTTCTAATTTTTATCTTTTTATCACTATACCTTTATTTACTTTTGTTTTTTTTATTTATTATTTTATTATTGTTTATGAAGAAGAAAAATATCTACTTGATAAATTCAAACAAGAATACGTTGAATATAAAAAGAAAGTTCCAGCAATAATCCCTAAAAAGATTTATTTTAAAGCAAGAAGAAAAAGAGATATTAAGACTACTTTAAAAATTGAGTCAAGCACAATTGTTACAATAATATCGGTTATCCTTATGTTTATTGGGAGGTATCTCTGGAAGCATTGATAATTGCTGGTGAGACTTCGGGCGATATTCATGCTGCAAACCTCTTGAAATCTTTTAAGAAAAAAAAGGATGTTAAATTCTTTGGAATAGGTGGGGAAAGAATGGAAAAAGAGGGTTGTGATATTTTATATCCTATGGATAAGATAGAGGTTCTTGGATTTTTCGAGCCAATCTTTAAATTTAAAGAGATTCTTAAGGCAAGGAATATTTTAATAAGGAGGATAAAACAAAAGAAACCCGATTTTGCTATACTTATTGACTTTCCTGGTTTTAACCTGTCTTTTGCAAAGATATTAAAAAGATTTGATATACCAGTTTTTTATTTTATAGCACCACAGATATGGGCTTGGGGAAAGAATAGGATTTTGAGTATAAAAAAATATGTTAAACATATTTATCCTATATTACCTTTTGAGAAGAAGATTTTTGACAGGGAAAAGATTGATTCATCATATTTTGGTAATCCATTATTGGATATCATCGAAATAAAAAATGAAATAAAAAGGGAAGAATTCAAAGAATATGAAAAGATAATTGCATTACTTCCTGGTTCAAGGGAAAATGAAATTAAAACACTCTTGCCTTTGATAATAGAGGGATTTAAGATTTTCAAAGGAGATAAAAATATTCTTGGAATAGTAGCGTTAAGTAATGAAAAATATAAAAATTATGCTGAGAATGTAATAGAAGGAGAGAAAGATATAAAAATTTTTTATGGGAAGACCTATGATGTTTTAAATATATCGGATGCCGCTGTTATAAGTTCTGGAACTGCTACACTTGAATCAGCAATAATAGGAACTCCAATGGTTGTTGTATATAAATTATCAAATCTGTCTTATTTAATTGCCCGTTTTATAACTAAACTTAAGTTTGTGAGTCTTGTTAATATTATACTTAATGAATATGTAGTTCCGGAACTCATTCAGAATTTTAAACCTGAAAATATAGCTCAAAAGATAGAATATGTATTAAAAAAATACGAATATATAAAGAATAAATTCAATATTATAAGAGAAAGATTAGGACAAAAAGGTGTATATGATAGGGTGGTTTGTGACATCATTCATAGAATTTAGTCTCTATCTTATTTTTTATTATATAATGCATCTTCTTTTTTTCACTATTAGAATAGATGTTTATGGATATAAATTTGCCAAAAAACCAGCTTTTGTTCTCTTTTGGCATGGCAAGATGCTTCCTTTGATATATATTTTTAAGAATAAAGGGATATATGTTCTTATAAGCCTTTCAAGAGATGGTGAAATAGCATCTAAAATAGTCAGATTATTTGGTTTTAAGACAATAAGAGGTTCAAGTTCAAAAGGCGGATTGAAAGGGCTTTCAGAGATGATTAAATTTTACAGGAAGAATAATTATATCGCTATAACCCCTGATGGTCCAAGGGGTCCAAAGGGAAAAATTGATAAAAATTTTATTCAGTTTCTTATTAGAAACGGGAATGTGTTTTGTATTGAAATAAAAGGTAAGGGAATAAGGCTAAATAGTTGGGATTCTTTCTTTATTCCTTTTCCTTTTACAAAAGTAAATATTTATATAAGGGAATTAAAAGATATAAATTCGATTTATGAAAAAATGGGTGAATTATGATAATATATTTTATCATTATCAATATCATTTCTATCCTTCTTACACCATTTCTTTTTTTTATATTCCTTAAACAAAGAGAGAGGTTTTCAATAATAAAAGATAAGTATGATTTCTGGATACATTGTTCATCTGTTGGTGAAGTGAAGATAGTAAAAAGTTTAATCGATGATATTGAAGGAAAGATATTGATAACAACATTTACAGAATCGGGTAAGAAAATCGCAAAAGATATGTATAGAAATGCTGATATAAGGCTTTTTCCTGTTGATTCACCATATATTATGTATAAATCATTAAAGAATATGGGATTAAAATTCCTTATACTTGTTGAATGTGAAATATGGCCTTCACTTATCTATTTTTCAAAAAAACAAGGTGCTAAGGTGGTGATTATTAATGGTAGAATAAATAAGAAAATGCAAATTTTAAAGAGATTACTGTTAAAAATAGTTTCACCTTACATTGATTACGTTTTTCCAGCAGGATTGAAGAATAGGGAAAATTTTATAAGCCTTGGTTTTCCTGTGGACAAAATAGGTTTTACGGAAAATCTGAAATTTGATGTTAATCCTTATTTTAAAGAGTTAAAAGATGGATATGAATTTAATAAGAATGTTGTTGTCTTTGGAAGTGTAAGGGAAGGGGAGGAAGAGATAGTTATTAGAAATCTTCCTGATAATGCTATAAGCGTTATAGCCCCAAGGCATTTGAAAAGAGTTCAATTAATAGAAAAATTGTTACAGGGGAAAAATATTAGATACAATCTTTACAGCAAAGGCGGATATTCAGGTGAAGATGTGATAATTCTCGATGAAATAGGATGCCTTGTAGATTTTTATAAGATTGCGGATTTAGTTTTTATAGGTGGAACAATTAAAAATTATGGTGGACATAATCCCATTGAGGCTGCTTACATTGGAAAACCAATATTAGCAGGTAGATTTACAAGTAGTATTGATGATTTTTTTGAAGATTGCGAGAAATTGAATGGCTGTATTAAAGTAGAAGATAATTTTAAAAAAATAATAGAAAATTTATTAAATGATAAAGAAAGAATTCTAAAGATGGGAAGAATAACTAAAGAAACATTATTAAAAAAACAGGGTTCAAAAGAGTTAATTATTGAATATATTAAGGAAAATCAATAAACATCAAGGGTTTCCCCTTCCTGCTCAAAAAACCACAGGTAAGGGTTTTTTAGATACTGATATGTATCAAACAACAACATATAATGTTCTTTTTCTTCAAATGCTAATGCAAGATAAAATCTTTTTTCAAAAGGTTCATCTGTCTGTTTTGCAAGGTTAGAGTAATATTCTTCGCTTTTATCTTCAAGCCTCATACCTTCTTTTAATGCATCCAAATCACTTGCGTCTGGAACAACATTCTTATCAAGCATCTTCATTTCTTCTTTAAATATGTTTTTGGAATCAATTTTTTTCTCTTTTAAGATAATTGAATCAATCTTTTCGTTGTTTGATAGTTTATTAAAAACCTCTTTTATTTTTTCAATATGTGTATCTTCATATTCTACAAGTTTAGAAAATAATTTTTTACCAAGAATATTTTTTGTTTTATTCGCACATTCTTGGTAATATTTCTTTCCATCTATTTCCATCTGTATTGCATCTTCAAGCAATTGCAATTTATCTTTCATAATAATTAATAATATGAAAAAAATTAGATTTGTCAAGAATTTTTTAAAAAAATTCACTTGATAATTTTAAAAAAAAAATATATTTATACTGGGTGGAGAAGTGGTCGCCTTTAAAAGGGAGGAAAGTCCGGACACCACAAGGCAGGATGCCACGAGAAATCGTGGGGGCTTACCCAATATGGTAAGTTACGGAAAGTGCCACAGAAAATATACCGCCTTTTTAAGGTAAGGGTGAAAAGGTGAGGTAAGAGCTCACCGCACTATCAGTAATGATAGTGGCAGGGCAAACCCCATCCGGTGCAAGACCAAGCAGGGATAGGTTTTTAGCCCGGTTGCCTTGGCCATGGGTTTTACCCATATCCCGGGTAGGTCGCATAGAGCAATGACCACAGGATTTATATCCCACAGAATCCGGCTTACTCCACCCATTTTTTCTTGATTTTTTTAAAAAATTCATTAAATTAGACATATGATAGACAAAATAGAGTTTGAAGACTTCATAGAATCAAGAAGCTGGATAAATTATCTAATTAGAAAGCTAATAAATAAATTAAATATTAATTTTGATAAGAGTAAAATGATATTTTTTATTATTTTATCTTACTTATTTTATTTTACTTCCCTTATTTTGCTTTACATTCAAAAAAGAAAATTATTTTTTATTTCCGGTATATTATATTTTCTTTCTTACTTAGTTAATGCTATATTATACCTTAATAAAAAATCTGACGATAAAACAAAAAGTATATTTTTATTACAGGAAAAATGGAAAGCAGTTATATCTTTTTTGTTTATGTTTTATAGCATATTCGGAAGATTCAGGGATAAAGAGATATTTTATCTTTTTATTCTTTATCTTTTTCTTTCCAATATTATCTACTTTTATAACATTTTAATGAAGATTATTTCTAAGGATACAAAATCATTTACAATTTATCTTCCTGATTATATTACAGGAAGAATAAAGTATTTCTTTTCTTTTATCCTTAACAATAACCTTTCATTTCTGCCGAATGGAACGGACCTTGACCTTTTAATTTTAACATTTGTTCCAATAATAGGAAGACAAAAGATTTTCTTTTATGTTGCCATAATTTTTCTTTTCCTTGATAGTTCCTTCAGACTGTATATCTTCTTCATAAATTATCTAAAGATAGAGAAAGGTATGAAGCGTATTATGAATATAACAACAAGGAAGAATGTTAGAATTTACGCTGCACTCCTTGGAGGAGGAATAGGGAAGAGGATGGGGACTGAAACTCCAAAACAATACTTGACTGTGAAAGATATACCTGTTTTTATTTACACAATACAGAAATTTGAAAATTCTCCTGTTATAAACAGAATTCTTCTTGTTGTTCCCGCAAACTGGACATCAAAAACAAAAGAGCTATTAAATAAATATGGTATAAAAAAAATATATGATGTGATTCCCGGTGGTGAAACAAGACAACTTTCAAGTTATAAGGCAATTCAGTATTTTGAAACTGTTTTGAGAGATGAAGATATAGTTTTAATACATGATATAGTTAGACCAAATGTATCTTCTAAGATGATAGAAGATTGTGTGAATAAGGTTCAAGAAGGACTTGGTGCTATTCCTGTTTATAAGTCCAAAGATACTTTAATAAAAGAAAACGAGAAAATAAAAGGAATTGTTAAAGATGTCCTTGATAGAGAATTAGTTCATTCTGTCCAAACACCACAGGGATTCAGGTTTGGCATAATAAAAGAATGTCATAAAAAGGCATTTAGAGAAAATTATATTGATGCAACGGATGATGCAAGTTTACTTTTAAGATACGGGTATGAAGTAAAAATCTTTGAAGGTGATCCCAGAAATATAAAGATAACAGATTTAACAGACCTTTATCTTTTTGAGAAAATTGTATCAGATGGAAAATCATAGCCTGTATAAAAAAGGGATAATTTCAAGTACAAAAGGGATCATAGTTAATTCTATGCTTGCCCTTATAAAATTCATAACTGGAATAAAGGGTTCATCTTTTGCACTTATTGCTGACGCTGTAGAATCATTGACAGATATCTTCAAATCTATAATTGTGATTCTTGGTCTTAAAATAGCATCAAAACCAAGGGATGAAAACCATCCTTATGGTCACGGTAAAGCAGAACCTATTGCAGCTACAATAGTTGCAATGGGTATTATTTTAGCGGCTTTATACATTGCATATAAAAGTTTGGTAGAAATAAGAAATCCACATACAATCCCAGCATGGTATACATTGATTATACTTGCAATTGTTATAATCTCGAAAGAAACACTTTTCAGGTATGTTTTTAAAGTAGGTGAAGATATAGAATCGCAGGCGGTAAAGACAGATGCCTGGCATCACAGGTCAGATGCAATTACATCAGCTGCTGCTTTTATAGGTATTTCAATCTCACTTATAGGAGGCAAAGGTTATGCAAGTGCAGATGACTGGGCAGCATTCTTTTCTTCGTTTATTATTGCTTACAATGGGATTAGACTTTTGATTCCTGCAATAGGTGAGATTATGGATATAAAACCACATACAGATATAGAAGATAGTGTAAAGTCAATTGCTGAAAATGTTGAGGGTGTGAAAGGTGTAGAAAGTTGTTATTCAAGGAAGATGGGGTTTGATTATTTTGTTGATATGCATATTCTCGTTGACGGGAAAATCTCAGTAAAGGAAGGGCATAAAATAGCACATAAAGTTAAGGAAGAAATTATGGATAAAGATAAAAGAATAACCGATGTCATGATACACATTGAACCCGAAGAAAGCAAGGATGAAAAAGACGGGGTTTTTTATAAATGAATATTTTTTTATTATTTTCTATATCAGCCAATCCTTCATCTAAAGAATATGAATATTTATTTGGATACAAAATAAAAGATTATTATAGTATTTTTGCAACTCCTAATTTTTATATAAAATATTATGACCTTGATTCATTTGTCTTGATGGAAAATGTAATGTTTAAGGATTTCAAGAATGTTTATGTTTTCCCTGAAATAGAAAGAATAGTTTTTATTAAAGAATTTTCTGAATTTCTTGATTCAGGATATGTATCTAACGGATGGAATGTGTATATCTTAGATACGGATTTAAAGATAAAGGATTTTTTCAAAATAGAAAATATTAAGAAGTATGAATATTTGCCACCTGAAAGCGTCATTGTAAATCCGATAGAAACGGAGAAAATGGAAAATAATATAGTAAATAATAAAGCATTTTTTTATGTAAAAGTATGGGAAAAAAGCGAGATAAAAAAGAAGGACTACCGGATTAATAAGAATGGGATTTTTATTGAAAAAAAAGAAGCATTTATAATAGGTTTAAAGGTCAATAGTGGTGAAATTTTTATCTGTGATTCACTTGATAATATGGAAAATGACACATTGAGATTCCATGTAAATTTACCTGAAACAAATATTTTTCAGAAGATATTTATTTTTGAGAAAATAAGGAAGAATTTTAAGGAAAATTTGGATAAATTTAGTAATTTTTTAACCTTCTCATCTACTCCAAGTATAAAAAATCGTTCAGATTTAAAAAAAGTGACAAAATATAGTTTATCTTTTTATGATTCTGTTTCAGTTTTTCCATCTATCATTCATTTTAAGAAATATTTAGAAAATGATAAGATAAAATTACCTGATAAAGAGTTAAAAATCTTAATGAAATTGGCAACAGAATTTGCTGAATATTTGAGAACTAAATTGGACATACCATTCTGGGATACAGAAAATTTCTTCTGTAATTTCACATATTATTTAAATGAAAATGATATTGTGAATGCTTCATTAATAACTTTATTAAAAATTAAGCCTCCTATAAACTATACCTCAAATGGTGATTATAGAATGTATATGAATTTTGGAACAGATTGTTCCATAAATGATTTAAAGTATGTATTGTTAAATAATATTGATACGAGATTGAATTTATATTTCAAATGCAGAGAGAAAGAAATCTTCTGGGAAGATTTAAAGAATTCAACTTCTTCAACACCATGGAAAACTATTTCTATTTTAAATTTCAGAGAATATAATATTGAAGGTCTAACGGTTGACCCGAATAAACCAGTTATTTTGTTTTCATTACAATTCAGGGACGAGGATTCATTAAAAGTAGGATTTTATTTTTATTATTTTAACGATAAAGGTAATTTGGTTCGATTTGAAAAAAGCAGAAAAGGTTTTAAAGATTCATCGACTGGAAATTATATTCCTACTGACTGGAATATTAAAATAAATGGATTTTAAAATATTGAGTGGAGGTGTTATGTTAAAAAGATTAATTCTTTTAATGTGTGTTTTATCATTCATTCAATGTTCTTTCACAAAAATAGATATTTATGATGTTATAAACAACTCTTCACATACTGTTTATATGACGGATATAAAACCACCTGCTGATAAAACTGAGATTACACTTGAACCTGGAGAAACAGAACAACTCACTTATGAATACAATGCAATAACTGGTTATTGGGTTAGATTTAGTTACGCACCTGTCGACCTTGTTAAGTGCAATATTGATATGAAGAATAAAAAGATTACATTTACGAATATTTAAATAACTAAAATAATATATTCACTATTTTTGCTATTTCTTCAAGAAAGATTTTATCTTCTTTTTTGAAGTTATTTATACGATGTGAATCAATATCTATTTCTCCAACGATTTTATTATCTTTATAGATAGGAACAACTATCTCTGATTTAACATCAGGACTGCAGGAAAGATAGTTTGTCTCTTTATTTACATCCCTGACAAGAAATGTCTTACCGGTTTGAAGTGCCTGACCGCATATTCCTTTTCCTTTCTTAATCCTGATATGTTCTGTTGGTTCTCCTACAAAAGGGCCAAGGATAAGTTCATTTTCATCATCTTTATTCACAATGTAAAAACCTACCCAATCATAGCCTTCAAGTTTTGAAAGGGATTCACATATCTTTAATAATTTTTCATTATTGGGAATTTCTTTTTTTATTGTTTCAATTATCTGTTTTTTAATATCTTCGTATGTTTTCATATATTTATATTATATTATTTTTTCTTTAAATCAACAATTTTTTACTTATTATAATTTGATATTATCTTTTTTAATTCTTCAACCGTCGGAACCTTTCCAGCAACAACTACTTTTCCATCTATCAGGACAGCAGGTGTTACCCTTACACCAAGTTTAGGAAATTCTTTAACATCGTATATGTGCGAAATGTCTGCTGCGATGTTTAACTTTAAACATGCTTCAATAACATTCTTTTCTGTCTGCTGACATCTCGGGCAACCAGAACCAACGATTTGGATTTTCATTAGTCCTCCTTTTAAAATATAAAGTTTCCAAAAAACCAACCAACCAGTGTTCCAAGTATTATTATTGTTGGAACATAAACAAGTGATTTCTTAACACCAAATACCCTTGCTATTGCAAGCCAGTTCGGTAAAGATAGACCAGGTCCTGTTAAAAGTAATGTTAATGCAGGTCCTTTTCCCATACCAAGTTTCATTAGTGTATCTACAAAAGGTGCTTCCGTCATAGTTGCAAAATAACTTATAGCACCTAAAATTGTTGCAAAGAATGATGACCTTAAACTATTACCACCAAGGTATGTTTTTATCCATTCTTCGGGGATTATCTTACCGATTATTCCAACTATGAATACACCAAGAAGGAGTAGGGGAAATATCATCTTAACAAAAAACCAGGTTTCAAGCATCCATGATTTTATCTTTTCTTTGTTAATTAATATAACTGCATAAACAGCATAAATCATTGTGAATAATGCCCAGACAAGAACTTTGTTGATATATCTTCCACCCCTTATGAGATAGTTTGGCATAAGAAGGGATAAAAGAATCAAAACAAGTAAAATGAGTTCTTTTGAGGTAATTATTTTTTCTTTTTCGCTCTTTTCTATCTTTACTTCTTCAATCTTTTCCTTCCTAAAGAATAGAGTCATAACAATCCCTACTACAAAAGCCATAATAAATGCAGAGATAATCCTTGATAGAACTAATGATGTCCCAAGTATCTTTCCTGTATAAACAAGTGCAAGGACATTTGATGCAGGAGCAACCCATAATATTATAAAGGCAACACCTATACCAGCACCACTATAATATAATCCACTTGAAACAGGTATGACAGTGCAGGAACAGGCAGCAATGAAAATACTTGAAACACTTGCGAGGCTAAAGGACTTAAATTTATTAACCTTTTCACCGAGTAGGTCAATTATCGCTTCTTTATTTATAAAATTTACCATTCCACCAGCAAGTAAGAAAGCTGGAATAAGACAGGTAATAACATGTAACGCTATATAATCCTTTAATGCTAAAATTCCCGCTAAAATAACTTCTTTTATCATTTTATCTCCTTATATTTTTCCTTTAAATTCCTCTTTATCAGTTTTTTAACACCTTCTAACAGTTCAAAAATATGAGGGTCTTTTATTGAGCATAATATTTTATTGCCTTTCCTTTCTGTTTTTATTATATCTGCATTTTTTAATTCTTTTATATGTTTTGAAATGACAGGTTGTTTTTCATTCAGTATCTGCAATAATTCACAAATACAGAATTCTCTGTTTTTTAAAGCATATATAATTTTTATCCTTAAAGGATTTGATAGTATCTTAAATATGTTTGAAACTTCATTTATAGTATATTCCATAATTGGAATATAATAATAAATTAAAAATTGTCAAGTATTTTGTAATTGAAGTTTTAAATTTCTGTCAATCTAATTTAATATGATTGATGAGACTAACAATATGTTGTTGATTTTTACCTTTTAAACCCAAAAGCCTTTTTGTCTGTTAGTATTACGAAATTTTTTAAATCAGGCTTGACTAATTTTATTTATATTATATTTTATTTTTATGTTATCAAGGATTTTGAAGCCTGAAATACAGGAGATGATAGAATCAAAAGACTTGAAAAGTCTTAAAGAAGTAATACAGGATTGGGAACCAATAGAGATTGCAGACCTTTTGATGTCTTTGTCTGAAGAGGAACAGGCTGTTTTTTTTAGACTTATACCTAAAAAATTAACAGCTGAAGTTTTCGCTTATCTTGAACCGGATGCACAGGAAAAACTGCTTAAGAATATGTCAAATGAATTCATATCAAAATTAATATCAGACCTTGAACCTGATGATAGAACCGCTTTATTTGAAGAGTTACCGGGTGAGATTACGCAGAAACTTTTATCATTACTTTCACCGGAAGAGAGAAGACAGACTCTGAAATTGCTTGGTTATCCTGAAGATAGTGTTGGAAGGCTTATGACTGATTATTATGTTAAGCTGTGTCCGGATTGGACTGTTGGTAAAGCTCTTTCCCATATAAGAAGGTTCGGGAAAAATGCAGAGACTATTGATATGGTTTATGTGGTTGATAAAAAGAATAAACTTATAGATGATATCCCTTTAGGAGAGATCGTTCTTGCTGATAAGAAGAAAAAGATTGAATCCTTAATGGATTATAATTACATTTCACTTTCAGCGTACGATGATAAGGAAAAAGCAGCAAAATTAATGCAAAAATATGATAGGGTTGCATTGCCGGTTGTTGATTCTGAGAATGTCCTGATAGGCATAATAACTGTTGATGATATTATTGATGTTATTGAAGAAGAGGCAACAGAAGACTTCCATAAAGGGGCATCTGTAAATCCACTTGATATTAGTTATTCTAAGGCGAGTATATTCACATTATTCAAAAAAAGAATTGTATGGCTCTTTATTCTTCTTGTCGCGGGTTTTCTTTCTTCTCAGGTAATTAAAACATTTCAGGAATTTTTGTCCGTTGTTATTGCTCTTTCAATCTTTATCCCTGTTATTATTGATTCAGGTGGAAACACAGGGACGCAATCATCTGTTTTGATTATAAGGGCTATGACAATTGGTGATGTAAGAAAAAGGGATTGGCTTAAGATAGTATTGAAAGAACTTCTTGTTGGTATGCTTCTGGGTATATCGATGGGGCTTGCAATTTTCTTATGGAGTATTTTCTTGATTCATCAAAGTGTTGTTATATCAATTATTGCAGGTTTGGCAATATTGTGTGTTATAATATGGGCTAATATAATCGGTGCAATATTACCAATATTGTGTTATCTTGTTAAGATTGACCCTGCTGTTGTAAGCTCACCACTTTTGACAACTTTGATTGATAGCTCGGGTCTTTTAATCTATTTCTCAATTGCAAGATTATTCATAAAGATATAAATTGGTTTTAGTATGAATTAATAAATTTCTTTTTTTCGTAAAAAATTTTATTTTGTAAAATTTCAGAACCTTACGTAGAAAATTCTTGACAAATTTATAAAAAGACATATAATAAAAATGTGTTAAGATAGATTGTTCTTTCATTAAAATTAGCCGGCAAATCTTAACATTCTGTAAAAATAGTGAAATTAAACCTTTCAAAAAGGGGGTCTTATGAAAGTTATAATTTCACTGTTGAAGAAAGTTTCTATCTGGTCTTTTGTCTTTCTTTTTTGTTTCTTATCGTTCAACCATCGAGATAATCATAAGATAAATGATTCAAAAATGAGTTATGAAGAATGGTTAAATAATGTGATGAATTATATAAAAGAGAGTGAATATGATATAAGATGGCAGGAAAGATCCGAAGAATATCAATCACCGAATCGCTCACATAATTTAAGGTTCAGTTATTATGAAGATGGATTCAAGGTTTGTCCAAGGGAAGATAGGGATAAATGGGAAGTAAAGATAATGTTAAAGGAATATGGAAAGGATAAGAATATAGAATATAAGGGTAAAGGGCTCAAAGTCCAGAAGAATAAAGGATATGTGAAAGGTAATGGTATAGATATTGTTTTTGTGAATAATGAGAAAGGAATGAGGGAAGATTTTATAGTGAATAAAAGGCCTGAAGGAGAAGGGGAGCTTATACTTCAGTTTGAAGTGAAGATGGATAAGGTTATGATGGGAATTGATGGTAAAAAAATAAGTTTTGGTATGGATGTTCCAGGCGGTGCTGAGGTATTGCGATATGGTGATATGAAGATAACGGATAAGGAAGGTAAGGAACTTAAAGGTGAATTCAGGATAATATCAGATAATAGATTTGCTATAGTTATAGATGATAAAGATGCAATATATCCAATAACAATAGACCCATTATCATCTGCGCCTAACTGGATAGGTGAGTCAAATCAGGCAAACGCATATTATGGTTATTCAGTTGCAACAGCGGGGGATGTGAATGGAGATGGATATTCAGATGTCATTATAGGTGCTTCTGATTATGATAATGGAGAAGGTGATGAAGGTGCTGCATTTTTATATTATGGTTCACCAACAGGACTATCATCAACACCTGATTGGACAGGAGAATCAAATCAGGATTGGGCATATTATGGTTATTCAGTTGCAACAGCGGGGGATGTAAATGGAGATGGATATTCAGATGTCATTATAAGTGCTTACAAATATGATAATTTAGCTACGGATGTAGGTGCTGTATTTTTATATTATGGTTCTCAGTCAGGATTATCATCAACGCCAGATTGGACAGGTCAAAGCGGGTTATATCAAGATTATGAATATTATGGTTATTCAGTATCCATAGCAGGAGATGTAAATGGAGATGGGTATTCAGATATTATTATAGGTGCTTTTTTATATTATAATGTAGAGAATAATGAAGGTGCTGCATTTTTATATTATGGTTCTCCAACAGGACTATCATTAACACCAGATTGGACAGGAGAATCAAATCAGGATGGGGCATACTATGGATTCAGTTTCCACAGCAGGAGATGTAAATGGAGATGGATATTGTGATTGTTTAATCGGTGCTCAAGCTTATTCCAATGGTGAGACATACGAAGGTCGTGCATATGTTTATTATGGTTCTTCAACAGGATTATCATTGACACCAGACTGGACAGGAGAATCAAATCAGTTACTCGCATTCTATGGTGTTTCGGTCTCAGAAGCGGGAGATGTTAATGGAGATGGGTATTCTGATGTGATAATCGGTGCTCTTTGGTATGACAATGGGGAATCGAACGAAGGTCGTGCATATGTTTATTATGGTTCACCTACAGGGTTGTCGTTAACACCGGATTGGATAGGAGAATCGAATCAGGCAAATGCACATTATGGTTATTCAGTCTCGACAGCAGGAGATGTAAATGGAGATGGGTATTCAGATGTTATAATAGGTGCTTACCAATATTCCAATGGTGAGACATATGAAGGTTGTGCATATGTTTATTATGGTTCACCTATAGGGTTGTCGTTAACACCGGATTGGATAGGAGAATCGAATCAGGCAAATGCATATTATGGTATTTCAGTATCCACAACAGGAGATGTAAATGGAGATGGATATTCAGATATAATAGTTGGTGCTTATTGTTATGACAATGGAGAAGGAGATGAAGGTAGAGCATATGTTTATTATGGTAATGGTAATGGAAGACCTATTGAGATGAAGCAATTAAGGACAGATTTAACAACACCGATAGTTCCTTCTCTTTTAACATATTCAAAGAACTCATTTGGTTTCTCTTCCCATCTTTTCTCAATCTATGGAAGAATTTTAGGAAAAGCAGAGATAGAAGTAAAACCACTCGGAATACCATTTGATGGAATAGAACTGATAACGACAGATTGGATAGATTTAGGGACATCTGGATATAATTTATCTAATGTAATAAGTGGTCTTGATAATAACAGGCTTTACAAATGGAGATTAAGGGTAAAATACCATCCAAAATATGGTTCACCGATACATTCAAGATGGTTTTATATATCAGGAAATGCACCAAATGAGGTAGATTTCAGGACAGGTTTAACAGGTATAGAAAAAGATGATGATAGAGATGTGATATTGAGATGTGAAATTGTGAAAGGTTCGGTTATATTCCATATTGATAGGATATTGGAAGGTGAAATAGTGATATACAATGTCCTTGGTGTTGTGATAGACAGGATAAAGATAACGAAAAAAGATATAATATGGAATAAAGAAGTTCCTAAAGGTGTATATTTTGCAAGTATTGTAGAGAAGAGTAAAGGCATAAAATTTATATTCATAAAATAAAGTTAAACTGGGAATGAAATTATTTTTTAGATTGCGATTACAATTTTAATTTCAGATGAATAATATTAAAGATGATTTTGTTTTGGATTAAAATTATCAAAAAATTTTTATTATTTCTTGAAATAATTTGAAAAATAAATATATTCAAAATAATGAAGAATGATATAATATTAAAAAATCTTACCAAGATTTTTAAGAAAAGAAAAGGTGAAGTTCGTGCTGTTGACGATGTAAGTTTTAAGATAAACGAAGGTGAAATATTTGGCCTTCTTGGACCAAATGGGGCGGGTAAGACTACTTTGATAAAATGTATATCAACACTCCTTATTCCTGATAAAGGAACTGCTATAGTTGGTGGATATGATGTCTTAAAAGATTCCTTAAATGTTAGAAGGAAGATAGGTCTTCTTACAGGTGGCGAAAGGTCTTTATACTGGAAATTATCAGTGGTTGATAATCTGAAATATTTTGCTGCTCTTTATGGTGTCCCAAGAAGACAAACTAAAGAAAGGATTGATTTTCTTCTTGAACTTATGGAATTAAAAGACAAGGCAAATGAAAGGGTTGAAAGGCTTTCATCTGGAATGAAACAAAAATTATCCATTGCGAGGGCAATGATTCACAATCCACCAGTCTTACTTATTGATGAACCTACAATAGGGCTTGACCCTTATTTCGCAAGATTTATAAGAAATTTTATAAAAGATGAACTTAATAGAAAATTAAAAAAGACTATTCTTCTAACAACCCATTATATGGAAGAGGCAGATGAACTCTGTGACAGGGTCGCCTTTATGAGTAACGGGAAAATAGTCCAGATAGGGACTTCAGAAGCATTGAAGAAGATACTTAACAAGGATAACATACTTGAAATAAAATTTCTTGGGAATATGGATGGGAATGAAATAACAGAACTAAAGGAAATAAATAATTTTAATATCTCAAAGAAAGATGGTCTAACATATTTGAGAATAAACACCGAAGATCCAGAAGGTATTTTAAACTCGGTTATTGAAAAGATAAGAAAAAATGCGAAGATTCTTTCAATTGAATTCACTGAACCCACACTTGAAGATGTATTTGTCTATCTTACAGGTCAAAGCCTTAAGGAAGGACAGGATGAGGATAATATTAGAGGAAATCAGGAAGAATTTTAAGATAATGCTTTCATATCCAATTGAGATTTTCTTCTGGACTATCTTTCCACTCTTATGGATGATACCCTTAATATTTCAGGGGAAGGCACTTGTCGGTGGTTTAAACAGCAGTTCATTCGGGAATCTTGCAGGAACAGAAGAATATATACCTTACATACTTATTGGCGCTATTTTTAGCACATATATGTTTTCAGCAGTGTGGAGTATGGGTTCATCTTTCAGGGATGAAATGTATTTTGGGACACTTGAATATGTTCTTTCTTCTCCTACACCACAATATGTTTTGTTGTTTGCAAAGGCAATATACAACACATTACTTTCAAGTATTTTTGTTGTCTTTCAAATTTTTCTATGCACATTATTTTTTGGTTTACATATATCTCTTTTCAGGATAGCACCTTTTCTTATTATATTACTACTATTACTTATAGGGCTCTATGGTATAGGTTTTTTTGCTGCTGCATTAACACTTCTTGTTAAAGAAGCACATGGACTTTTACATGTTTTTGAATATGTTCTTTTCCTTTTTTCTCCAATAAGATATCCTGTGGAAGTTAATCCTGTTACAAGGGCAGTAAGTTTATTTATCCCTTTAACTTATGCACTCATTGCAATCAGGGGATTACTTTTAGGTCTTGAGTTCAATTTTCTCAAGAATGCCATTATGATTTTAATCCTTGATATTTTTATATTACCATCCGGAATCCTGACTTTCTATTTTATAGATAGAAAGACAAGAAGGGAAGGCACCCTTGCATATTATTAATACGATTCATTATTTAAGGGCTATAAATGCCGAGAATATTAAAAACTGGAAAATAGACCTTTCTTATAAACCAGATTTCATAAGACAACTTGTAGAACCTTTTGTTTATCTACTACCATATTTTTTCTATGGTATTGCACTCGTAGGTGGAAGGAATTCCGAGAATTTAAAGAATCTCACAAATGTAAGTGATATGATTTCCTATATATTTATAGGTTATATAATAATGGGCTTCTTGAATACAGCATGCTGGGCAATGGGCTCTTCATTGAGAAAGGAACAATACTTTGGAACACTTGAGACGATTTTCTCCACACCAACACCAAGATGGGTTTATGTTGCCGGAACTGCATTACATTCTACATTTCATCAAGGATTGATTATGCTTGTGCAAGCGATATCAATCACAATTTTCTTTAAAATAGTTTTTAATATTAATGGACTATTTCCTGCACTGGTAATTCTGATTTTTATGGTTATTGCACTTTATGGACTTGGTATACTTATAGCAGGTCTTACAATAGGATTCAAACAATGGTGGGTTTTTTCAGAAATAATTTCAACATTGTTTTCTATCCTTACACCCATAGCATATCCACTTGCAGTTATGCCTGTTTTCTTAAGAAAGGCGGCATTGTTCTTTCCGACAACTTACGGAGTTCTCGGGATAAGACATTTTTTATTGGGAGAAAATATAACTTTCTCATACGGTTCTATAATGTTAAGATTAACAGTTATAATATTTATCTGGCTTTTTACAGGTGTCCTGGTATTTAATATCATGGATAAATTCTCAAGGAAAAAAGGATTTCTTTCAACATATTGAAACATTTAAGTATTTTCATTGACAGAAATTTTTATTATTTTATAATTCCGTTATGAATGTTTTGATAGAATATGAATTCAAAGAAGAGGAAGACAGATTAAACATAAAGATGAGTAACTGGAATAGGAAAGCATTAACATTTTTTTATTATGTCTTTTTTCTAACTGAAACCTTCTTTATAGGTTTTGCTTTTTATCTTTTGATAAAATTTAGGGGTTCTTACGAAATATTAGCATTTTTAGGTTTTGTTTTAATTTTTACATTTATAATATATATGATTCTGTTAAACGATATGTTGCCTTATAATGTAGTAATTGAACCTGAGAGGATAATACTTTACTATGATAGATTTTTTCTCGGTAAGAAAGAAAAAACAGAGTATAAATATAAATTAAAAAATCTCTCTTCTCGAAAATTTATTGTTAAAGGCCAGACAAGATTGGAAATATTTATTAAAACAACCGAGAACAAGAATTTGACAATTTTAAGATTCGCTTACAATATAAATAAGAAAGATTTCATCAGGAATATTTACTTTAAAATTGCAGAAAAATTAAGTATAGTTTATGATGATTTACCTGTATAGTTATGCTTGAAAAACTATCTAAATTATCATATATAATCATCGAAGAGAAGAATAAGGAAAAATTTGCAAAGGACATTGAAGATATTATAAAACATATTGATAAATTAAAAGAAGTCATTGTTGATGGTGTTGAGCCATTGTATTTTCCTAATGAGGACAGATTTCTTAAATTAAGAGAAGACATAGTAAAAGATTCAATACCTAATGAGGAAGCACTGAAAAATGCAAAAATGAAAAAAGAAAAACTATTTGTTATTAAAAGGGTGATGGATGAGGAAAATATCTGAGATTAGGAATGCCATAAATTCCGGAGCGAATGAACAGGACATATTGATGGAGACATTTGAAAGTATTGAGAAAAACAGGGATTTAAATGCATACATAACCGTTGATAATGATTATGCATTCAGATGTTTAAAGGAAAATCCTAAAGGACGGTTATATGGAATACCTATAGCAGTAAAAGATAATATAATAACTTTAGGCTTAAGAACTACCTGTGGTTCAAAGATGCTTGAAGATTTTATCCCGGTCTATGATGCAACTGTAATAGAGAGATTAAAAAAAGAAGGTGCAATAATAGTTGGGAAGACAAATATGGACGAATTTGCTATGGGTTCTTCAACAGAGAATTCTTATTTCGGTCCTTCAAGAAATCCTTATGATAAATCAAGGGTTCCGGGTGGTTCTTCGGGTGGTTCTGCTGTTACGGTAGCATGTGGAGATGTTCCTGTTTCACTCGGTTCTGATACCGGTGGTTCTGTCAGGCAGCCTGCTTCTTTTTGTGGTGTTTTAGGTTTAAAGCCAACCTATGGAAGGATATCAAGGTATGGACTTGTAGCATTTGCATCTTCTCTTGACCAGATTGGGATATTTGCTAATTCGGTCCAGGACTTATTTGAGATATATACAACTATAGCAGGTTTTGATAAGAATGACTCTACAACTGTCGATATTCCGGTATGCAGGGAATTACCGGATGAATTTATAAACTTAAAATTAGCAATACCTGTTGAATATGTTGAAGGAATTGATGAAGATGTATATAAAGTTTTTTGCAGTGCAGTTGAATTCTTAAAAAGTATAGGCTTTAGAATATTTAATATTTCTTTACCACATACAAAATATATTGTTTCAACATATCAGGTGATTGCGATGGCAGAAGCATCAAGTAATCTTTCAAGGTATGATGGCGTAAAATATGGTTTTCTTGCAGAGAAAGATGATTTCTTCAGTTCTTTGATGGAAACAAGGAGGGAAGGATTCTTGAACGAAGTAAAAAGAAGGATTCTTATAGGCAATTATGTTCTTTCAGCTGAAGCAATTGGTGAGTATTATGAAAGAGGTGCAAAGGTGAGAAGGATTATAAGGGATGAGATGATAGACGTTCTTAAAGAATATGATTTGATACTTACACCAACTGCCAATACAAAACCATTCAAGTTAGGAGAAAGAATAGAAGACCCTGTTAAGATGCATCTTTCAGATAGCCTTACTGCTGGTGCCAATCTCGCAGGTCTACCTGCAATAAGTATACCCGCAGGTTTTACAGATGACCACCTTCCCTGTGGTATTCAGTTTATTGGAAGGCCATTTGATGAAGCAAACATATTTAAGGTTGCAAGGATTATCGAGAAAGAAAAAGGGGGATTCTGAATTTTATGGAATTAAAGCCTGTGATTGGGATAGAGGTTCATTCACAGCTTAATACAAGTTCAAAGATATTCTGCGGATGTAAAGTAGGTTATGATGATGAACCAAACACAAATGTTTGTCCTGTATGCCTTGGTCATCCTGGTGTTCTTCCTGTTTTAAATAAAAAGGCACTTGAACTTGGAATAAGGGTTGCTATTGCATTGAATTGCGATATAGAAAAGTTCATTTTCTTTTCAAGGAAAAATTATTTCTATCCTGACCTCCCAAAAGGTTATCAGATATCACAGTTTACAAGTGCGATAGGAAGAAATGGTTTTGTTGACATTGGGGGTAAAAGGATAAGGATAAAAAGGGTTCATATTGAAGAAGAAACAGCCAAAATTTTTCATATAGGTGATAAGGTTTTTCTTGATTTTAACAGATGCGGAATACCTTTAATAGAGATAGTAACAGAACCTGATATTTCAACAGGTGAGGAAGCAGTTTCATATCTTAAGAAATTACAGGTGATTTTGAGGTTTCTTGATGCCTCTAATGCAGATATGGAAAAGGGTATGATGAGGTGTGAACCAAACATCTCTGTTTCAAAGGATGGTGAATTAGGAACAAAAACAGAGATAAAAAATCTAAACTCTTTTAAATCAGTGAAACTCGGGATTGATTATGAAATAAATAGACAGAAGAATCTAATCATTTCAGGTGAGAAGATAAAACAGGTTACAATGCTGTGGGATGAAGACAAAAGAGAAACAAGGCCTATGAGGACCAAAGAGACTGCTTCTGATTATAAGTATTTTCCGGAGCCTGATCTTCCTCCTTTTGTTATATCAGAAGAAATGATAGAAAAGATAAAGAGGGAATTACCTGAATTACCGGAGAAAAAGAACGAAAGATATATAAAACTTGGGGTTAGAGAATACGAATCAGGAATCATTTCTAATGATTTAAAGATAGCAGAATATTTTGAAGAATCATTAAATTTATTCAATGAGCCTGCGGAGATTTCTAAATGGATTGTCTCTGAACTCCTTTCATTTAAGGAATTCTGGAGGATAAAACCGGAGGATTTTGTATATATTATAAAAATTGTTAAAGAGGGAAAGATTTCAAGATTGGTTGCGAAAGACATTTTAAGGGAAGTTTATGAAAAAGGTGTAAAGCCTGAAATAATAATAAAAGAAAAGGGATTGGAAAAGGAGTCAGATGAAGAAGAATTAGAAAAGATTATAAAATCAGTTATTGAAAAAAATCCAAAAGAATTCGAAAGACTTAAAAATGGTGAGGAAAAACTTGTTGGATTTTTTGTTGGTGAAGTTATGAAAATAACAAGAGGAAGGGCAGACCCGAAAATTGCAGGTAGACTTATAAGAAGAAATGCTGGACTCAATCAAGGTTAGAGGAGCAAAGGTTCACAACCTCAAAAATATTGATATTGATATTCCGAGGAATAAATTTGTTGTAATCACAGGTATTTCGGGTTCTGGCAAATCATCACTCGCATTTGATACTATTTATGCAGAAGGGCAGAGGAGGTATGTAGAATCACTTTCTGCTTATGCAAGACAGTTTCTTGGGGTTATGGATAAACCTGATGTTGAGAAAATAGAAGGATTATCCCCGGCAATTTCAATTGAGCAGCGGAAGATTTCAAAAAATCCGAGGTCAACTGTTGGAACAGTGACTGAAATATATGATTATCTGAGGGTTCTCTATGCAAGGATAGGAAAACCACACTGCTATATCTGCGGAAATAGAATATCCTCAAGAACAATAGACGAGATAGTCGATGAAATTTTAAAAGACTGGGAAAATCAGAAGATTATGATAATCTCTCCGGTTGTTGAAGGAAAGAAGGGGACATTCAGGGAATTGTTTGAAAGACTCTTAAGGTCCGGATACATAAGGCTTATAGTCGATGGTATTCAGGTTGAGATTGATGAAGCTATACCAAATCTTGAAAAACAGAAGAAACATTCAATATATGTTGTTATAGACAGATTACAGGTTTCTAAAGATATTATATCAAGGATAACGCAATCTGTTGAAATAGCAGTTGAAATGGGTGAAGGTAAGATTATTGTAAGAAATCAGGAAGGAAAAGAAAAGGTATATAATGAGAAGCTTGCATGTCCAAAATGTGGAATAAGTTTCCCGGAGATCTCCCCGAGACTTTTTTCTTTCAACTCACCTTATGGTGCATGTGAGGAATGCGCAGGGCTCGGTTCAAAAATAGAAATTGACCCGGAATTACTTGTCAAGAATTCTGAAATTTCAATACTTGATGGTGCACTTGAGTATATCGGCGAACCAAGGGGAAGTTTCTATTATACATTGAAGTGGCTTGCTTCAAGATACAATGTATCACTTTCAACACCTTTCTATAAATTACCAGATAAATTCAAAAATGCATTATTTTTCGGTGATAATGAATTTGAAGGACTTTCAGATATTATGTTGAAAAAATATCATGATACTGAATCTGATTTTGTAAAATTTGAGATTGAAAAATATATGAGTTTCAAGAAATGTCCTGTATGTAATGGAAAGAGGCTAAAAAAGGAAGCATTATCTGTCTTAATAAATGGTAAAAATATTGGTGAACTTGTTGGGATGGATATTATAACTTTGAAGAGGTTTTTTGAAAACATCGAACTTGATGAAAGGGATAGGATAATTTCAAAAGATATTGTAAAGGAAATAATAAGAAGATTAAAATTCCTTGAAGATGTTGGCCTTGATTATATAAATCTTGAAAGGCAGACAGAAACCCTTGCAGGAGGTGAGGCACAAAGGGTTCATCTTGCTTCACAGATAGGTTCAGGATTGATGGGAATTATCTATGTCCTCGATGAACCTTCAATAGGCTTACATCCAAGGGATATTAAAAGATTGGTAAAAACACTTAAAGATTTAAGAGATTTAGGGAATACTGTTCTGGTTGTAGAACATGATGCAGAGACTATCTCTTCAGCTGACTATATAATAGATTTAGGTCCAGGGGCTGGGGTGAATGGTGGTTATGTTGTTTTTTCTGGTAATCTGGAGGAAATAAAAAATTCTAATGAATCATTGACAGGTTTATATCTTTCAGGGAAAAAAGTAATTGAAATACCTGAAAGAAGGAAGATTAATTGGGAAAAATACATACTAATAGAGGGAGCAAGGGGAAATAATCTGAAGAATATTTCAGTGAAGATTCCACTTGGTTATTTTGTATGCATAACAGGTGTTTCTGGTTCAGGTAAAAGCACATTATTACTTGATATTTTGTACAGGGCACTTGCAAGGAAGTTTTATGGTTCAAAACACCCTCCTCTTGAGCACAAAAGTATAAAAGGAACAGAATTTATTGACAAAGTAATTAACATAGACCAGGAACCAATTGGAAGGACCCCGAGATCTAATCCTGCAACATACACAGGTCTTTATACATATATAAGGGATTTTTATGCAAATCTACCTGACTCTAAAATCAGGGGATTTAAACCTGGCAGATTCTCTTTTAATGTAAAAGGTGGAAGATGTGAAGCCTGTGAAGGTCAGGGTGTTATAAAGGTTGAAATGCATTTTCTTCCTGATGTTTATATAACCTGTGATGTGTGTAAAGGAAGAAGATTTAACAGAGAAACACTTGAGGTGAAATATAAAGGTAAGGATATTTCAGATGTTCTTGATATGACTGTTGAAGAGGCGTATGAATTCTTTAAAGATATTCCTGTAATAAAAAAGAAACTTGAACTTCTAAAAGATGTTGGTCTTGGATACATTACATTGGGGCAACCAGCGCCAACTCTATCAGGAGGAGAGGCACAGAGGATTAAGTTAACAAAGGAACTTTCAAAACTTTCAACAGGTAATACATTATATATACTTGATGAACCAACAACAGGACTTCATTTTGACGATATCAGATTACTTATAAATATACTTCAAAGGTTGGTAGAGAAAGGTAATACTGTTTTAGTTATAGAACATAACCTTGATGTGATAAAATCATCCGACTGGGTCATTGATCTGGGCCCGGAAGGTGGTGAGAAAGGTGGAGAGATTGTCGCTGAAGGAACACCTGAAGAGATTGCAGCAAATGAGAAATCTTATACTGGAAGATTCTTAAAAAATGTGTTAAAAAAGTGAGGATATTATGAAGAAAGGTATTTGTATTTTAGGCTGTGGTATGCAGGGGAGTGCAATAGGTAATAAACTTCTTGATTATGGTTATGATGTTACATGTATTGATATCTCTGAAGAGAATCTTTCAAGATTTAAAGGTAAAAAAGAGATTTATGATATCAGAGACAATAAGATAATCGATTTTCTAAAAGATTTTAAAGTTGTTATAAATGCTGTTCCTGCAAGATTGGGTTTAACAGGTATAAAAACCTGTATTAATTCAAAGGTTGATACAGTTGATATTTCTTTTATTGAGGAAGATATTACAGATTACAGTGATCACATAAGAAATTCAGGTATTACGTTGATTCCTGATGCAGGTGTTGCACCAGGGCTTTCAAATATATGTTCTGGGAATGCATTTAAAAAATTTGGCAAGTTAGATAGATTAAAGATATATGTTGGAGGAATTCCCAAAGAACCAAACCCACCTTTGAACCTCTGTGTTACTTTTAATCCAAACGACCTTCTTTCAGAATATGAAAGAAAAGTGAGGTTCATTGAAAATGGAAGGTTAAAAATTGCAGAACCACTTTCAGATAGGGAAAGTATATACTTTAATTATGAAGAGTACGAGTGTTTCTTAACAGATGGATTAAGGACGCTTATAAAGAGCATAAAATGTGATAATATGTTTGAAAAGACGATCAGATATAAAGGGCATTCAGACTGGATTATGAATACAAAAAAGGAAGAACTTCTGAAAATACTTATGGATTACAGTAGAAAAGAGATAAAGGATAAAATACTTTTCAGGGTTATTGCAGAATCAAAAGATAAAAAGATACAATACGAGATGATAGATTACTATGATGAAAAAAATAATGTTACTGCAATGGCAAGGACAACAGGATATACTGCTATGGTGACAGCAATGTTATTATACGAAGGAAAGATAAACAAAAAAGGTCTTGTGCTTCCTGAAGAATTAGGAATGGATGAAACTATATTCCCAGAAATTATAGAACTTCTTGGGAATACCGGTATAAATCTGGAAATAAAGGAAAATATTTAAATATTTTTTATTATTTCAACACCGCTTGATGTTCCAATTCTTGATACACCAATTGAAATCAGTTCAAATGCAAATTCTGCTGTTTTGATTCCACCAGCTGCTTTTATTGGCAACAAACAGGAATTTTTTATTATCTCAACATCTTCTTTTTTTACAGCACCATTTCTTCCTGTCCCTGTTTTAACCATATCAGCACCACTATCCTGGACTATTTTTGATGCGATGGATATTTCTTCATTTGTTAATAAAGGAGTTTCTATTATAACTTTTAATATTTTTTTACCTATCGATTTCTTAATATTGCTTATCTCATTTATCAAATATTTATAGTCTTTTTCTTTCAAAGCACCTAAATTTATAACCATATCAATCTCATCGGCACCTTGTTCTATGGAATTTTCTGCTTCTTTTATCTTTACTTCTGTTATATTCAAACCATCAGGAAATCCACATACAGTTATCAGTTTAATATCATTTTTTATTATCCCTTTTGTGAATATTACCCAGTATGGCTGGACACATACACCGTAAAATTTGTTCTTTAATGCTTCAATACACAATTTTTCTATATCTGCCTTTTTTGCATCAACCTTTAATAATGTATGTTCAATCTTTGAAGATATTATTTTAATATTATCTAAATTCATTATTTCTCCTTAATTAATTTCGAGATTTTGTTTGCGACTTCCTTACCGCTTAATAACATACCACCAAATATAGGTCCCATTCTTGGTGAACCAAATGCTGCATTTGCAGCCATCCCGCATACCCATAATCCGGGATATACTTCTTTAGTATTGGCAATTATTGAATTCTCAGCAAAGTCAGCCCACATAGGTCCTTCTCCAATTATATTACCTGTTGGTGTGTTCAATTTAACACCGGTTTTTTTCACAAGATTTTTAACAACTTCGATTGGATGACCGGTTGCATCAACAACATATTTACTTTTCAAAGAGATCGGATCAACATGGAATCCCGATTGTGATATAGCAGTTGAAATAACAACAACCCCGCATACCCTATTTTCAATTAATATAACATCTTCACAGGTTATTAGATTGAATATTTTTAGACCTGCATCAATAGCGTTAGAGGTCAATTTTGCTACTGATTCAATTGAGTCTGCAACAAAATATCCATCTTCATATTTTTTATATCTTATATTGAATTCTTCAATTATTTCCAATGCATCATTCTGGACAACAATGAATGGAAATCCATTCCCACCTCCTGGCATTCCACCGCCAACCCTGAGTGTTTTCTCAATTAGTATTGTTTTAATACCTTTCTTTGCGAGGTAATAACCTGCTGTAAGCCCTGAAGGGCCTCCACCAACTATAATAACATCACTTTCTACCGCGTCGAGGAGTTTATCAATTCCGTTTTTAAGTATTGCTTTTGTTATTATGGTTTCATCAATCATTCTTTTCACCCCTTGTTATACCTCTTTTGCTTTGCTCAATAAACTGTATCAAATATTTTATATCTTCGTCATCGTATTCCTTAAGTTTTTCAATCGCATCTTTTGTATTCAACCCCGACCAGAAAAGAATTCTGAACGCTTCTTTTATCTTATCAATTCTTTCCTGCGAGAAATTATTTCTTCTCAGCCCTATAATATTTAATCCTACTATTCTGAGTGGTTCACCGGCAGCCATTGCGAATGGAACAACATCATTCCTTACACAGAATCCAGCACCGACTATCGCATATTTTCCCACCCTTGCAAACTGATGGATACCGGAAAGACCACCAATATATGCATAATCTTCAACTACCGAGTATCCACCTAATGTTCCATTGTTAACAATTATAGTATTTGAACCAACAACAACATTATGACCAAAATGTGTATAACACATGATGTAATTGTTTGAACCAATTATTGTTTTATTACCCTCTCCACAAGCCCTGTGTATTGTTGTAAACTCCCTTATGATATTGTTATCACCAATCTCAACATAGGATTTTTCATTTTTAAAATTTTTGTCCTGTGGTTCTTCGCCAATAATAACATAATGAGAAATTCGATTATTTTTACCTATTCTTGTATTACTTTTTACTACTACACCTGTTCCTAAGGTTGTTCCATCACCTATTATTACATCATCTTCAATTATACAGTAAGGACCGATAGAGACATTTTTACCTATTTCTGCCTCATCACTTATTAGAGCTGTTTTTTCAATCATTTTTCCACCATAACCGCTGTAAATTCACCTTCGCAAACAACCTCATCTCCTACATAGCTTTTACCTTCAATCACAAATATATTACCTCTGAAATTTTTGAGTTTCATTTTATGAATCATTGTATCTCCTGGTTTCACAGTTTTTTTGAATCTAACATTGTCAATCTTACCAAAATAAACAAGTTTATTTTTAGGGTTTCCTATTTTTTTCAATATCAGAAACCCACCTGTTTGTGCCATAGATTCAACTATTAGAACACCAGGCATTATGGGATTTTCAGGGAAATGTCCGGTGAATTGAGGTTCGTTCATTGTTACATTTTTTATACCTGTAACTTCATCATCTTTCAAATCTATGATTTTATCAACAAGAAGGAAAGGATATCTGTGAGGCAGGATTTCGAGGATTTCATTTATGTTATAGTCCATAACTCCTCCTTTTCTTTTAAAAGTTTAAAAAATTTGTAATGTATACTGTGTCCTGTTCTGAATATAAGGAAATCACCTATGATATTCGTTGTAAAAAGAGAAAGATCTCCCATAAAATCAAGACATTTATGTCTTGCAACTTCGTTATGATATCTTTTCTTTGTAACATTTTTTGTATCATCATAAATTAGAATATTTTTATAATTAGCACCTTTAATAAGTCCTTTCTTAGAAAGTTCATTTTTCCATTTTAAAATCCCGAAAGTCCTTGCATTTGCAACTTCTCTTACATAGTCTTTTAAATTTTTTAACTCAAAAATTTCTTTAAAAAGAGGTATATAATCGTAGGAAATAATAGTAGTAACGGAAAAATTCTTTGACGGTCTTACAGCTATAAATTTTCCATCTTCATTTAAAGATAGTATTCCTTTTATCCTTATAAATTTTTTATCATCCTTTAGTTTCTTTATACCGGCATTAAGTATTTTTTCACAGAAAATTTTACATGAGCCATCAAGAACCGGAATTTCAGGACCTGATACCTCGATAAAAACACTATCAATAGAAAGACCAAACAGGGAAGATGTTAGATGCTCTATTGTTTTTATAGTTACACCATTTTTACCGATTGTAGTTCCATGGTCTGTATCAATTACATTATCAAGTGATAGTGGAATTTCAGTATTGTCTTTATAGAAAATTATTCCATTTTCATATGGATGTAACTTGATAGTGCAGAATTCACCAGTATGAATTCCTCTACCTTCAATCTTTATACTCTTTTTTATCGTCTTTCTTTTCATATACAAATTTTCTTATGCTTTTTTCAATCCCGTCTATATCAAGACCGTAAAGAGATAATAGAAAATCCCTCTTACCCTGTTCTATAAATTTATCAGGGAATCCAAGTCTTAAAACATTGCTTTTTATTCCTTCTTTGTTTAGGTATTCAAGAATTGCACTTCCAAAACCACCTGATAAAACATTTTCTTCAATGGTTATTATATATTTAGAATTAATATATTTTTTAAGCATTTTTTCATCAATTGGTTTTACAAACCTTGCATTTATTAAAGTTGGTTTTAATTCTTTAATTCTCTTTAAAGCCATGACCACATTTTCAAAGATTGTTCCAACAGAAAGTATCAGGACATCTTCTCCTTCAGATATTAATTCCCATTCACCGATTGGTATCAGTTTCGCATTATCAATACCTTTATATTCGTCATCTCTATCACGGGGATACCTGAAGGCGATAGGACCATTCTTATAATTCAATGCAGTATAAATCATATCAACGAGTTCCTTACCATCCTTTGGAGCCATAACAACAAGATTTGGAATAATCCTTAAATATGAAAGGTCAAATAGTCCATGGTGTGTTGGACCATCTTCTCCAACGACACCGCCTCTATCAATAGCAAAAATTACAGGTAATCTTTGTAAGGCAACATCGTGAATTATTGGGTCAAAAGCCCTCTGTAAAAAAGTTGAATATATCGCACAAACAGGTTTCTTTCCTGTTAAAGCAAGACCACAGGAAAAAATAACCGCATGTTCTTCAGCAATACCAACATCAAAAAATCTATCCTTGAACTCATTCCTGAAAATATCAAGTCCTGTTCCTTCAGGCATTGCAGCAGTTATAGCAACAATGTCATTATCTTTCCTTGCAAAATCTGTTAATGCCTTTCCAAATATTTCACTGTATGTTGGTTTAGGGTTTTCAATCACTTCACCAGTTTCTGGGTCAAAAACACCTAAACCATGGAATTTTGTTGGTCTCTCTTCTGTAAAAGAGAATCCTTTACCTTTCTGAGTTATAATATGAAGAATTTTTGGGCCACCAATATTTTTTATTTTTTCGAGTGTAGAAATTATTTCCTTTATATCATGACCATTTATTGGTCCAAAATACCTTACACCGAGTTCATCAAATAAAATATTCGGGACAAAAAAGTTCTTTAATCCTTCTGCAAGTTTCTTTGCTGATTCCCTTGTTCTCTCACTTAGAGGGAGTTCCCCAAGGAGATTCCAGACATCATCTTTAAGTTTGTTATAAATCTTCGCAGATTGTAATTTTAACAAATAATTTGTTAAACCACCAACATTAGGCGAGATGGACATTTTGTTGTCGTTTAAAATAATCAACATATTTTTTTTCATATGGCCAAGATTATTTATCGCTTCAAAAGCAATACCACCTGTCATTGAACCGTCACCAATAATAGCAACAACATTGTAATTTTCTTTATTCAAATCACGACCCGTTGCAAAACCTAAAGCAGCTGAAATAGATGTGCTTGCGTGTCCTGCACCGTAAGCATCATAGATACTTTCTTCTATTTTCAGAAATCCGCTAATTCCATTATATTTTCTTAAGGTATGAAATACATCCTTTCTTCCTGTAAGAATTTTATATGCATATGCCTGATGTCCAACATCCCAGATTATTTTGTCATAGGGTGGATTAAAAACATAAAGAACAGATATTGCAATCTCAACTGCTCCTAAACTTGGTGATACATGACCTCCGTTTTTTGAAGTAACATCAATTATAATCTCTCTTACTTCTTTTGCAAGTATATTAAGTTCGTTTATATTTAATTTTTTTAAATCTTCAGGTTTTTGAATTTTTTCTATAATCATCTGTATAGCGCAAGGGCAAAGAAAAATCCATAAAGGATCCCCATTATTACCTCAACGGGTGTGTGCCCTAAAAGTTCCTTTAATTTTTCTTCCTTTACGGGTTTATTCTTATATATATCTTCCACAATAGTATTTAAGATTTTAGCCTGTTTCCCTGCATACCTTCTTATTCCTGCTGCTTCATACAAAATGAATACCGTAAGGTATAAAGATACAGCAAAGATAGTGCTTTGCACACCTTCTTTAAAATAAACAAGTGTGGTCAGTGTTACTGATGAAGCTGCATGTGAACTTGGCATTCCGCCGGTTTCCCAGAATCGCGCAAGATTCATCTTTTTGTTTGCAAGAAAGTAATTAATCAACTTCAGAAGTTGAGTTGTAAATATCGAAAGAGAAGTGACGATTATAATGTTATATTTTGAATAAAAATCCATTCAGTAAACCCTTTTTTCAAGAAATTCAGTTAATTTTATCAGTTTTTCACCTTTCTCTTTAAATGTAGAAAAACACCTTTTTGCCTTCTCAGAATACCCTTTAAGAAGCTTCTGTGAAAACTCAACTCCATATACATTTGGATAGGTTGTTTTATCTAAATCTTTTTTTAATCTCTTTCCAACTTTTTTCTCATCTCCATAAACATCAAGTAGGTCATCAACTATCTGGAACGCCATTCCGAGATATAAACCGCCTTTTCTTAACGCTTCTATCTTATCCTCTGTTGCCTCTGCAAGTATTCCGCCTATTTCACAACAGCTTGAAATGAATAGTGCTGTTTTGTGAGAATGAATATACCTTAATATCTTAGGGGAAGGTGTTTTACCTTTCATCAAAATATCCATTGTCTGTCCTCCGATTATTCCATAATTTCCGATTGCTTCAGTTAATCTTTGTATTCCTTTCAGAATCAATTCAGGCCTTTTCTTGGTAAGTGTTATAAGATAAAATGCGTAAGAGAACAATGCATCACCTGATAGAATTGCAATTGCTTCACCAAATACCTTATGTGTTGTTAGTTTTCCCCTTCTATAATCATCATTATCCATAGCCGGCAGGTCATCGTGTATAAGTGAATAAGTATGAATAAGTTCAATTGAGCATGCAAAAGGTATTATATCATCAACATCTTTACCATCACATGCCTCAAAGGAAAAAATAAATATGGCGGGTCTTATTCTTTTACCACCTGAAAGAAGACAATACCTCATTGCCTTATGGAGTTCTTCAGGAAACTCGTCTTCTGAAGGCATTAGTTTTAAAAGGCTTTCGTCAATCTTCTCTTGAATCTCTTTAAGTAATTTCTCCATCCTGTAATTTTAAATTTCCGTCTTCATCCTTTAAAAGTAGTTTTATTTTTTCTTCTGCTTTGTTTAGATATTCCTTAAGTTCCTTCATAAGGTTCATGCCTTCTTCAAATTTTTTTATCGCTAAATCAAGAGGAGTATTATCATCTTCAAGTATTCTGACGATTTCCTCAAGTTTTTTTAGTTTTTCTTCAAAGTTCATAGAAAATATTATATTTATAAAATTGATAATGTCAAGAGTCAAAAATAGGGTCAGTCATAAACTTTCAAATTTTCTTAATTAAAACAGAGATTCCGGGATGCCTGAATAAATGATAATTTTTAAAGGATAAAACTTAATGATATATCCTATTTTTCCTTAATTAATTCCCTAAAGTGATACGACTGTTACGCCATCGCCACCTGCTTCCGGTTTTTCAGAAGCAAATCCTTTTACCCTTTTATCCCTTGATAAGAAATCTCTTATTGCATTTTTCAGGATCCCCGAACCTTTTCCGTGTATTATCCGAACCTTTGTAAGATTGTTATAGTAAGCATCATCTATGAATTTATCAACCTTTAAAATAGCTTCTTCTTTATATAATCCTCTTACATCCAATTCAATATCTGTGGTGCTTACATCGAAATCCGAGTTCTTTCCTAAACTTTCCATTACTATATTTTGCTCTTCCTTTCTTTTTTCTTCTATATTCTTATATCCTGAAAGAATCTCATCAAAACTCCTTTTGTATTCTTTAATTGATTCTTTACTTGCTTTGCTTTCCTTTATTTCTTTTATTGTTCTTTCAACTAAAGAGCGCGCATCTTCTATTATTTTTATTGCTTCTTCCTTCGCAACCTTTTTCAGTTTTTCTTCCTCATCTTTTATACTTTTTAATCGTTCATTAATTATATTTTTTTTATTTTCTATATCATTCTTTATCTCTTCTATTTCTCTTTTTTCATTTTCTATAATTCTTAGTCTTTCCTGAAGTTTTTCAAATAATGAAGCAACTTCTATTTCATCAGTATTTATATAGTTTTTAGCTTTCTCAATTATTTTTGCAGGAAGTTTCAATTCTTCCGCAATCTCAAGTGCCTTAGAAAAACCAGGAACACCTATTACCAATTTGTATGTTGGTTTTTTATCATACCCCATAGCACCATTTATCATCCTGCTATTTTTATAAACAAGATATTTTAGACCGGGAAAATGTGTAGTTGCTATTGTTATACATTTTCTTTCTGTTAGCTCTTCAAGGATTGAAAAACCTAATGCAGTTCCTTCAACTGGATCTGTTCCACCACCTATCTCATCTATTAAGACTAAGTCGTTTTCCTTTGCTTCCTCTATTATTTTCTTTATCCTCACAATATGTGATGAGAATGTAGAAAGGCTTTCATCTATAGATTGTTCGTCCTCTATAACTGCAAAAATCCTTTCTATCTTACCTATCTTTGTTCCTTCTTTTGCTGGAATTGGTATACCATTCAGGACACAAAGCATTGCAAGACCTATTGTTTTTAATAGGACAGTCTTACCACCTGCATTTGGTCCACTAACAACAAGCGTAAAAAAATCTTTTCCGATCTCTATATCCTGTGGAACAACATCCTTTGAAAAAAGAAGAATTGGATGTTTTATTCCATTAAATTTTAGGATTCTTTCATCATCAAATTCAGGTATCACACATTCGAATTTTTTCAGAAACCTTGTCCTTGCAATCAATGAATCAAAGTAAACCAGTGTGTCAAGTGATGATAAAAGTTCATTCTTGTATTTTTTAATTTCATCTGTTAGCTCCTTTAATATCCTTGAAATCTCGTTTGATATCTGGATTTCTATCTCTGTTAACTGATTGTTATAAAAAACAACTTCTTCCGGCTCAACAAATGCTGTCTCACCTGTCCTTGAAATATCCACGATTACACCTTTTGTATTCCTGACATTTTCCTTTTTTACCGGGACTACCTTTCTTCCCTTTCTTTCTGTTATCACTTCTTCCTGCAAAAATTCCCTATTCAACTGGACAAAATTAATCAATGAACTTCTAATCTTTTCCTGCGTCTTTCTTTTTTCTATATTAAGCCTTTTAAGTTCTGGTGATGCATCTTCTTTTATTTCGCCTTCATCATCAATAACCCTTTCAATATTATTTCTTATTTCTTCAATGTAAAAAATCCTATCATTTTCCTCTTTAAATAAATTTTTCCGGGATAAAAATGACTTTACTTCGCCAGATATAATTATGTTATTCAAGATATATATTATCTCTTTTATTGAAAAGAAATCTTCATTTATAAATTTATCAATCGGGTGCAATCTCGATATATCCGGGAATTCGCTTTCTATTTTTAAAAATATTTCCAGCTTTTTAAAACCATCTTTAGCTCTTTCAAGGTTGTTGTATGAAAACATTTCAAATGTTCTTTCATAACCTGCTAAAGAAGAGAAAAAAGATGAAAAATTTTTTAATAACTTATCGTATTCAAGGGATTCATTAGTTGACTTCATTAAATCTTCATTATTTTGTTTTTCGGATTCGAAATAATTTTTGAGATATAAGGCTTTAAATTTTTAACTACCTTCATAGAAATACTGTCATTTAAAGCCTTCGATTTGATAGGAAAAAATGAGAGAATTAAGATTATTACTAAACTTATAAAAGCACCTTTTACAAATCCGAAAACCATACCGAGTAGTCTATCAATAAAACCAAGTGGTGTTTTTCTGAATATCTTAGAAAGGACTATGAAGATTATGTATATAACGGAAAAGTAGATAACAAAACTCAAGATATATGATAACATAGTGTTTTTAAAACTTATGAATCTATTGATAGGGTAGAGGAATGTTAGAAAAAAAGATACTATAGTTCCTGCTATCCCTGCTATTTCAAGAAGTAAACCATTTTTAAAACCATACGCAAGAAAAATAATAGAAAAAAGAATCACACCTATATCAACAAAAGTCATTATTTTTTACTTTTTTAAGAATCTATTTCTTCTTGAATTTAATTTTTTTCTTTTTCTTTTCTCGCTTGGCTTTTCATACCTTTGATGCTTTTTAATCTCGCTCAATATTTTTTCCTGTTCGCAAAGCCTTTTAAATCTTTTAAATGCTAATTCAAAGCTTTCATTTTCTTTAACCTTTACTGTTGGCACTTTCTTTCACCTCCTTTCCTTTTTTGATAAAAAATACATAAATTTTTTAATCTGTCAAGACCTATTTTTAAGTATTCTTATAGCAGCATAAACCGCGTTCTCAATTCCGTCTATTCCAACAGACATAACGGGAACACCTTTTGGCATCTGTACTATTGATAGAAGCGAATCAAGTCCGCCTATCGTTGATTTTGAGAGCGGAACACCAATAACTGGTAAATCAGTCAGTGATGCAACAAATCCAGGTAATGCAGCAGCAAGCCCTGCAGCAGCAATAATCACTTTATAACCTTTCTTTTTTGCACTTTTTGCTATTAATCTTGTCTTTTCGGGCTCTCTGTGTGCGGATGAAACAATAACATCGTAAGATATCTTGTTTTTCTTTAAAATTTCCTCACCCCTTTTTATAATCTCAAGATCTCTTTCGCTACCGACTAGCAAAAGAATATCTTTCATTTTCCCTCCTTATCTTGTAAATGTTTCCATTTTTATCAGATACAATAAAAATTACTTCCCTTTTTCCAGAAACAGAATCTTCTATCAATTTTTCTTCAACAAGAAAAACATCTATTTTTTTGCCATCTTTAATTATCGTTCTCGGTGTTTCATCTATTTTTATTCCGGAATAGAATATAACATCATTCATCTGGTATTATTTTTGTAAGATCTGCAACTGAATCATCTTCGGAAAGTCTGATTATTTTTATTCCGCTTGATGACCTGTGAAGAAGTTTTATCTCTTCACCTTTCACCCTTAAGATAATTCCAAATTTTGTTACTACAATTATCTCTTCTCTCTCACCCATAGTTATAGCACCGGCAAGCTTTCCTGTTTTCTCATTAAGTTTTATCCCTATCACTCCTTTTCCGCCCCTTGATATCTTCCTTATTTCACTTATAGGTGTCTTTTTACCAATCCCTTTCTCTGTAATGAACAATACATTAGGTTCATTCCTTGCAATCATAACTGAAACAATATAATCATCTTTTTCCATCCTTGCACCAATAACACCAGCAGCCTGTCTACCCATTTCCCTTACCTTGTCTTCACAGAATCTTATAACCATTCCGTCTCTTGTAGCAAGAAGGATATCTTCTTTTTCCATTATAATTTCTGCATCTATGAGTTCGTCATCTTCCTTTATATTTATTGCAATAACTCCATTTCTTCCAGCATTTTTGAATGCTTCACCTTTTACCTTTTTAATTATACCCCTTTTTGTCACCAAAACTATATTTGTTTTTGAGATGTCTTTCTCGCAGACTATTGCATTTATTTTTTCATCTGGTTTTATTTTTACAAGGTTAATAATAGATCTTCCTTTAGATGTCCTGCTTCCTTCGGGAATATCATATACATTTAATCCATAACAATTCCCTTTATTCGTGAATATCAACATCCTGTCATGTGTGGAAGCTACAAATATCTTCTTTACAAAATCATCTTCACCCTGTTCAATACCGGTTATTCCTTTACCACCTTTCCTCTGAGCCCTATAGACAGAAACAGGCATTCTTTTTATCCATCCTTTATGTGTTGTTATAACAACAACATCTTCTTCAACTATTAAATCAATCTCTTCGAATTCTTCAGGACCTTTCTTTAGGATTTTTGTCATCCTCTCATCACCAAATTCTTCTTTTATCTTCAAGAGTTCTTCCTTCAGAAGTTCGTCAAGGAGTTTCTTGGAAGCAAGTATTGATTTTAATTTTTCTATCTCTTTTATTAATTCCTTATATTCATCTTCAAGTTCTTTTCTTTCAAGGTTTGTAAGTTTTGAGAGCCTCATATCAAGTATTGCTTGAGCCTGAATATCTGTGAACTTAAACCTGTCCATGAGGGATTTTTTTGCAGTATTTGTATCCTTTGATGCTTTGATTATCTTTATTATCTCATCTATGTTGTCAATAGCCTTCCTTAATCCTTCAATTATGTGAGCCCTTTCCTGTGCTTTCTTTAGAAGGAATTTACTTCTTCTTTCAATTATAATCCTTCTGTGTTCTATGTAATGTTTCAATATCTCAATCAATGATAGTTTCTTAGGAACACCGTCTACGAGTGCAAGAAGTATTATTCCAAAACCTGTTCTAAGCTTTGTATGTTTTAATAATTTGTTTATTATAATCCTCTCCTGTGCACCCTGTTTAAGCTCAAGGACTATTCTTATTCCATCTCTGTTTGATTCATCCCTTATATCACTTATACCTTCTATTTTACCATCCCTGACAAGTTCAGCAATATCAGATATTAAGACAGACTTGTTCACTTGATATGGAATCTCTGTGATAATTATATTATTCTTTCCTCTTTTCCCTTCTTCAATTGAATATTTTGCTTCAAGAACAATATTTCCGCTACCTGTTTCGTAAGCGGTTTTTATATTATCAATACCGAGAATAATTCCACCGGTTGGAAAATCCGGACCTTTTATAAACTTCATAACATCTTCAAGTGTTGCATCCGGATTATCTATCAGATAAACGATACCATCTATCACTTCTGATAGATTGTGTGGTGGTATGTTTGTTGCCATTCCCACTGCTATTCCAGATGAACCATTCACGAGAAGGTTTGGAAATCCCGATGGTAAAACAAGTGGTTCTTTGAGTTTTTCATCAAAGTTAGGCCCAAAATCAACGGTATCTTTATCTATATCCTTAAGTAATTCTTCTGCTATCTTGGAAAGTCTTGCTTCAGTGTACCTATAAGCAGCAGCAGCATCACCATCGATTGAACCAAAATTTCCCTGCCCATCTATCAAAGGATATCTCATAGAGAAGTCCTGAGCCATCCTCACAAGTGCATCATAAACAGCCATATCACCATGTGGATGGTATTTACCAAGGACCTCACCAACAACACTTGCCGATTTTTTATAAGGTCTGTTATGCAATAGATTCATTTCATACATAGCATATAAAATTCTTCTGTGGACAGGCTTTAATCCATCCCGAACATCTGGAAGTGCCCTACCGATGATTACGCTCATTGCGTAATCAAGGTAACTTGATTTCATTTCCTCTTCTATGGGTATTGACAATATCTTTGGATCCTTCATTTATTTAACTTCTCCTTTAACCTGTTTTTTAATACTGGAATGACCTCAAAAACATCTGCAACAATGCCTATATCAGCTACTTTAAAAATAGGTGCTTCTTTATCCTTATTTATTGCCACTATAAAATCAGATGTCTGCATACCAGCAAGATGCTGAATTGCTCCACTGATTCCAAATGCAATGTACATCTTTGGTGCAACTGTTTTTCCAGTCTGACCAACCTGATGTATGTAAGATATCCAGTTTTCGTCAACAGCAACCCTTGAGGCACCAACCGCACCTTTAACCATTTCAGCAAGTTCAAAAAGTTCCTTGAAATTCTCGGGACATTTCATTCCTCTTCCGCCTGCAAAAATAATTTCTGCATCTTCGATCTTGACCTTTGAAGATTCGTCTTTTATAAACCTTAGGAATTCCACCTGTGTCTTCAGCATCTCTTCATTAACTTTAAATTCAATTATTTCGCCATTTCTTGATGTGTCCATTTCTGGCTTTTTGAAGACCCTTGGCCGGACTGTTGCCATCTGGGGTCTGTGTTCAGGTGTTTTTATCATTGCCATAACAGAGCCACCCCAAGCGGGTCTTATCTGAATGAGATTACCTTCTTCATCTATTTCAAGCTGTGTGCAATCTGCCGTAAGCCCGGTATTCAATAAAACTGCCACTCTTGGTAGTAAAGTCCTGCCAAGTGTTGTTGCGCTTGCAAGAAGTATAGCAGGCTTATATTCATCAACTATGTTTTTTAGAATCTTAGAATATACTTCATTAATGAAGTTTGAAAGTTTTGGATGTTCAGCAACTATTACCCTGTCGCAACCAGAATAAATCATATTTTTTGCTTTTTCCTTAATATTATTTCCAATAACAACACCAATAACTTCACATTTCAGCTTATCTGCAAGTTCTCTTCCTTTTCCAACCATTTCAAATGAATGTGGTTCAATCTCTCCATCCCTTGATTCACCAAACACCATAACACCTTTGTACTGTTCCTTATTCTGGAATTTCTTCTCTTCCCTCTCAAGCACTATTGCACCGAATGGACATGCTGAAACACATGAACCTTCAAACTGGCATTTTTCGAGGTCAATAACCGCGAGCCTGACTGCAAATTTAGCCCTTAGTCCTTCTTTAAGGGAATGTTTTTCATCTATTAAACGTATTGCACCATATCCACATGCATTCATACAGAGATTACAACCAACACATAATTCTTTAATGATATATATATTCATCAGACCAACCCCATTTTTTCAATTGCTTCAATAACCTTGTTTACACCTGTCTCGACATCTTCAAGAATAATACCTTCTTTTTTCAGTTCGGGAGAAAATACCTTAATAACCTGTGTGGGTGAACCTTTTTCACCAATCCTGTTCATATCAACATTCAATTCTTTTTCGGTTAATACTGGTATCACAGCCTTTTTTGCGTTCATTTTCCCCTTTAGAGATGGCAACCTTGGTATATTTATCTCTTTCACTACTGATATGAGGCAGGGCAGGGGAGATTTAAGAACTTCATATCCACCTTCTACAAGTCTTTCAGCAACCAGGTATTTATCTGTTATCTCGTCAATCTTCCTCACAAATGTTATCTCAGGTATATTTAAATGTGCAGCTATACCTGGACCAACCTGTGCTGTATCTCCATCTATTGCCTGTTTTCCACATATAATCAGGTCAAATCTTCCAGTATTCTTTATTCCCATAGCAAGTGTATAGGATGTTGCAAGTGTATCAGCACCGGCGAATGCCTTTGAAGAAATAAGGAATGCTTTATCAGCACCCATTGCAATTGCTTCCCTTAATGCTTCTTCTGCCTGTGGTGGTCCCATTGATATAACAGTAACACTACCCCCAAGTTTCTCCTTAATCCTTATAGCCTCTTCTATTGCATACAGGTCAAAAGGGTTTATAATATTTTTTACACCTTCCCTAATGACCTTTCCTGTTTGGAAATCCATCTTTGCATTTTCAGGGTCTGGAACCTGTTTCACACATACTATTATATCCATATTTTATTCCTTGTATTTTTTAAAAACCAGTGTTACATTATGTCCGCCAAAACCAAAGGAGTTAGATATTGCAGCATTCACAGTGATATTTCTTCCCCTATTGGGAACATAATCAAGGTCACATTCCGGGTCAGGATTCTCAAGGTTTATCGTTGGGTGAACAAAATCCTCATAAACACTTAAAACAGTTGCAACTGCTTCAATCGCTGAAGCAGCGCCGAGAAGATGTCCAGTCATAGACTTTGTTGATGAGATGGCAAGTTTCTTCGAATGTTCTCCGAATGTATTTTTTATAGCCTTTGTTTCTATCTTATCATTTAGTTCTGTTGATGTTCCATGCGCATTTACATAATCAATGTCTTCAGGTTTTAATCCGGCATCAGCTATTGCATTTTTCATTGCAATTGCAGGACCTTCTGCTGATTCATCAGGTGCGGTTATATGAAATGCATCATCGGATGCCCCGTATCCCGAGATTTCTGCATATATCCTTGCTCCTCTTTTCTTTGCGTGTTCAAGTTCTTCAAGAACTAAAATTCCGCATCCTTCTGCCATAACAAAACCATCTCTATCCCTGTCAAAAGGTCTTGATGCCTTTTCAGGTTCATTATTTCTCTTTGAAAGTGCCCTTAGAACAGAAAATCCGGCAAGTGCAAGTGGAGTAATTGGTGCTTCAGCACCTCCTGTTATAATAATATCTGCTTCACCATACTGAATCTTTCTTAAAGATTCACCTATCGCGTGACCACTTGATGCGCATGCTGAAACAACTGAAAAATTTGGACCTCTGAAACCATAATGTATTGCAATTGTTCCTGGCGCGGTGTTTATAATAAGCATTGGAATAAACATTGGATTAACCCTTGATGGACCATTGTTCAACAGTCTTTTAAATTGTTCTTCCCAGACAGTTACACCACCTATGCCTGAAGCAATAATTACACCAACCCTATCTTTGTTTATTTTTCCAAGATCCATTTTAGAATCTTCTATTGCCTCAATTGTTGCATAAAGTGTGTATTGGGTGAACGGGTCCATCCTTTTTAAGGACCTTGATTCTATTCTTTCTTCTGGTTTAAAGCCCTTGATCTCACCAGCAATCTTCACAGGAAACTCTTCGGATGAGACATCAAATTTTGTTATATGAACGATACCACTTTTACCATTCTTAAGGCTTTCCCAGAATTCTTTAACATTATTTCCAATAGGTGTTAAAACACCCAATCCAGTTATTACTGTTCTTCTTTTCATATTTTACCCTTTTAAAGGAAAAATTAGCTTTTCTTTTTCTTTATGTATTCTATTGCCTTCCCGACTGTTGTTAATTCCTTCATATCTTCATCAGGAATCTTCAGACCAAATTCTTCTTCAAGTTTCATTATCAATTCATAAATACCAATTGAGTCAGCTTTAAGGTCTTCAATAAAACGTGCATCATCTTTGACCTCTGACTCTTTAACCTCAAACTGTTCCATAATAACCTGTTTTACCCTTTTTTCAATATCCATAATACCTCCCTTTTGGTTTAATTTTTCTCAAGTTAATAAACCACCATCGACCTGTATAACCTGCCCTGTTATATAAGAAGATTCATCTGATGCAAGGAATAGAGCAAGGTTTGAGACATCTTCTACCTCGCCAAATCTTCCAAGCGGGATCACCTTAAAATACTCTTCCTTTACATTATCAGGTAATTGTTCTGTCATAGGTGTCTTTATAAATCCGGGTGCTATTGCATTGACACATATATTTCTTTTCCCAAATTCCTTCGCTATTGATTTTGTAAAACCAATAATACCTGCTTTTGATGCTGCATAATTGGATTGTCCGGCATTTCCCATAATCCCTATTATTGAAGATATATTTATAATCTTCCCGTATTTTGCCTTTGACATATATTTCAGGACACATTTTGTGAAATTGAAAGTTCCTTTAAGATTAACATTAATGACCCTATCAAAATCTTCTTCTTGCATCATCAATATTATCTTATCTTTTGTTATACCTGCATTATTAACAAGTATATCTATCTTCCCAAAAATATTAATTATTTCATCAACAGTTTTTTCGACTTCTTTGAAATCCGATACATCACATTTATAAAAGGAAAGTTCAAAGCCTTTTTGTTTTGCCTCATTAACAAATTTTTCACCTTCTTCAGTTATAATATCGGTTATTATTACTTTTGCCCCTTCTTGAAGAAATTTTTCAGCAATTCCTTTACCAATTCCTCTTGAACCACCGGTTATCAAAGCAACCTTATCCTTTAGTCTCATCAATAAACCTCCTCACTTCTTCAGAAGTTCCGATGTTTAAAGTCTCCACATCATTTTTGATAGATTTAATCAGTTTTGATAGAACATTTCCAGGACCAACTTCAATAAATCTTTTTATCCCGTCTTTAATCATATTTTCAACGATAGAAACCCATCTGACAGAGCTTGTAATCTGCTCATCGAGGACCTCTCTTATTCTTTCAATATCTTTTACCTTATCACCTGTAACATTAAAATATATATCTTTATCTGAATTCTTAAATTCAATCTTTGATAGAACCTTCTTAAATGGGATTGATGCATCATCCATCAACGGAGAATGGAATGCACCACTTACCTTTAATGGAATACATTTCCCGCCTTTTTCTTTTAATATTCCTGAAGCCTTTTCTATTGTAGCCGGTTCACCTGAAATTACTATCTGTTCATAAGAATTGTAGTTTGCAATTGTTATAATACCTTCTTTTTTCAATTCATTTATAACATCTTCAACTATATCTTTTTTAATTCCTATAACTGCTGCCATTGTTCCCTTTTTTGCCTCACCTGCCTTCGACATTAATTCACCTCTGAATCTAACAATATGGAGTGCATCTTCGTAGTTTATCACATTACCGCAGAGTAAAGCTGAATATTCTCCAAGTGAATGACCTGCAAGTGCATCATATTCTACATAGTCTTTAACCAATGAAAAAACAGTGTAAGAATGTATTAAGATAGCAACCTGTGTATTTTTTGATTCCTTCAATGTTTCTTCAGGGCCGTTGAACATTATTTCTTTTATATCAAACCCAAGTTTTATGACCGCATCATCAATAATATTTCTTGCCACATCAAAATCATTATATAAATCTTTTGCCATACCAACCTTTTGAGAACCCTGTCCTGGAAAAACAATTGCTGTCTTCATCTTTCAAGATCCTCTTTAACAACTTCGTTTACCTTCTCTTTATAAAATTTATAAGTTAGATTTATTGCACTCTTTACTGCCGGTGCTTTTGATTTCCCGTGACATTTTACAGATATTCCATCAACACCAAGTATCACTGCACCTCCATACTCTTCATAATTAACCTTCTTTAAAAGATCTTTCAGAACGGGTTTCATTATAGCACCGCCAATCATCACTTTGATTGATTTTTTCGCCTCTTCTTTTAAGAAATCGGTTATGAATTCTACAAGTGATTCACCAAATTTTAAAATTGCATTCCCAGTGAATCCGTCCATAACACATATATCCGTAACACCTTCAAGTATATCATGACCCTCAATATTACCATAGAAATTTATCAAACCTTTGTTTTTACCTTCCTCAAGCAATTTATGTGCTTCCTGTATCATACCTGTTCCTTTTATTTTTTCCTCACCCATTGAAAGAAGACCAACAGAGGGATTTTCAATTCCATAAACCTTGTTCATATAAACTGTTCCCATTATAGCAAACTGGTAAAGAAATTCGGGTCTGGTATCAGAATTAGCACCAACATCAAGAACAAGTGTATGACCTTTTTTTGTTGGGAAGAATGTAGCAAGTGCAGGTCTTTTTACTCCTTTAAGCCTTCCAAGCGTAAAAAGGGAAAATGCAACAAGCGCACCGGTATTTCCGGCTGAAAGGAAAGCATCAGCCTTACCTTCCTTTTGTAATTTCAGACCAATTCCCATTGGAGAATCTTTTTTATTTTTGAATGCTTCAATTGGTGGTTCATGCATCTCTATCCTTGTATCTGTGTGCATTATTTCAGAGCCTTCCGGGATATTATGTTTTTTTATCTCATTTTCATCACCAATGAAGATGAATTTCACTTCATTGTTAATTTTGGAGAATTCAATAGCACCATTTATTATCTCTACTGGTGCATAGTCACCACTTGCTGCATCTAAAGCGAGTCTCATTAGATTTCCTTTACCTCTTTTACTACGAGTTTTCCCTTGTAATATCCACAGTGAGGACAAACCCTGTGTGGTTGCATAAGTTCATGACATTTCGGACACTCAACGAGTGTTGGTGCCTTTAGTTTGTAATGTGTCCTTCTTTTTTTTCCTCTTGTTTTTGATACTCTTTTCTTTGGAACTCCCATGTTTTCCTCCTAAAATTTCATAAAGTTTTTCCCATCTCGGGTCAATAGTTTCAACCTTTTTATGTCCACAATCTTTCTTATTAAGGTTTATTCCACAAACTTCACATATGCCTTTACATTCAGAAGAACATAAAGGCTTCATCGGTATAGATAGTATTATATAGTCTCTTATGATTTGTGTCAAGTCAATAAAATCATAATTTACAAAAATTGTATTTATATCTTCTTCCTTGAGTTCAAGTTCCTTTTCGAATTTATCCTGACCCCTTCTTACTATTATGTCAAATTCCTCTTTGTAATCCTTCTCAAAATATTCAAGACATCTTGCACATTGAAGTTTTAGACGGAATATTATCGAACCTTTTAATTCGTAGATGTTTGTTGATTTAATGATAATGATAGAAACCTTAGCATTACCAACAAGTTCATCTATTTCAATATTTTCTTTATTAAATATTATCTCCTTTTCAAATTTAGGAGAGACAATTTCATTAAAATAAATTTTAAACATACGCTCAATATAACAACATTTGATTTATTGTCAAGGATTTTAAGAAATACAAATCTTAAAGTTTAATGTATTTGAAAAAAATAAAAAGTTTGTAATTTTGGAAATAAACGATTGACAATTTGAATAAAATTTAAATTATCAAAGTTAGCATTTTAAATGATATAAGCCTACGATTTTATAGATATTGACAAAAATAAAATTTCAAATTATATTTTAAAAATATGAAAGTAAACCCATTTCTTCCAAGAAGAATAATGCAGATTGATCCTTATATTAGTATTGCAAAAGTTGCTGGTTCACTCCTTTTATCCGATATTTCGGGCTTTACAAATATGTGTGAAGTGTTATCCAAGTTTGGGAAGGCGGGAACAGAAAAAATTACACATATTCTTAATGATTACTTCGGTAAAATGATTGAGATTTCTAATAAATTTGACGGTGATATCCTTAAATTTGGAGGGGATGCATTACTTATCGCTTTCTACGGAAGAACAGACAAGACTAATGAGATGGCGTTGAGTTGTGCTCGTAAAATGATGGAAGAGGTAAGTAATTTTAAGTCAATAAAAACTGAATTTGGAGAATTCAGCATTAATATAAAGTGTGTAATTTCAACTGGCGAATGGTATGAGGCAGTAATTGGTAATGAAATGAGAAAAGAGTTTTTTCTGGATGGAATTTCTGTAAGAGAACTAATGAAATTGGAAGATGAAGCTAAGATGGGAGATATCATTTCGAGCAAAACTGATGTTGTATATGATTGTAAGTTGAAAAAAGTAAGGAATAAATTAGACTCTAATGCTTTTCTATTGGAAGGTCTCAGGAGATATTCAAATGAAGAAACAATTAATGAATACAGAGGGACAAGTATTGTTTTTATCAATATTTCTGGTTATGACACAGAAAATATTGATATTAAAAAAATTAATAAAATTTTCACGGAAATAGTAAGAATAACAGAGAAGTATAAAGGTTCTGTAGGTAAGATTTTACCCCATAAAATCGGAAGTAATATAATGTTATTGTTTGGAGCGCCAGTTGCTCACGGGGATGATATAGTAAACGCAGTTTTATGTGGAATGGAAATAATAAAGTTAAATTTACCCGATATCAAGATAAATATAGGGATTGATACAGGTTTTGTGTATGGTGGGATAATAGGTTCAGATTTAAGGAAAGAGTATACTGTAATAGGAGATACTGTGAATACTGCTGAAAGACTTATGGAGACAGCAGATAGAATGGTGATTGTTTCTGAAGAAACTTTTCGTAATGTAAAAGCAAGATTGGATTTACAAGAGATAACGCCTATTTATGTTAAAGGGAAAGAAAAAGCTTTAAGGAGATTTATTCCTCTTAGAATACTCGAAGACAAAAGATATATATTCACCTTAGTTGGGAGAGATTATGAGATAGAAAAGATTTCAAAAGCTATTGAATCAGGTTCAAATCTTGTTTTAATAAGAGGTGAAGCCGGGATTGGTAAAACAAGATTATTGTATGAACTAAAAAGAAAATATAATAGCACTCACAAAATCCTTGAAGGTTCTAAATACGAAATGAAAGACACTTTTAGTATATTTAGAACTATGTTTGAGAAAGAAGCAATGATTACATCAGACGATAGTGATGAAGTAAAATTAGATAAACTTGTAAAACTTATAAAATCGACAAAAAAAGAAAAACTAATTAATAAAATTCCTTTTTTGTCGACAATGCTTTTTGGTCTTCAGTTTCATAAAGATTTTCTCCAAAATATCCCACCAAAATTAATGTTTGAAAATTTATGTGATGGAATAATTTACTACATAGAATCTTATGAACAACCTCTGTTAATTATTTTTGATGACATTCACCTTTTGACAAAAGAAGAGATAGAGCTTATCTCTTATGTAACAAGGGCGTTACTTATCTTATCCCAGAAAAAAAACAACTTTACATTTATACTTTCTGGAAGGCCAGTATCTTTCTTGAGAGAAGGTATTCAATTTGAAAAGGAATTGAAAATTTTAAGTGTGGATATTAATCCATTAAAAGTAGATGATTGTGGAAGACTTTTATATCAATTATTAAAGAATAAAAAGATTCCTTCGGATATAAAGGATATTCTTCTAAAAAAGTCAGAAGGAAACCCTTTTTATCTTGAACAAATAGTACTTGATATAATTGAGAGAGGATTCTTAATAGAAGAAGAAAAAGAATGGAAGAAATCACAATCTTTCAAGGAAGAAGAGATACCAATAAATATTTTCACTGCCATAATGTCTCGTATAGATAGGCTTGAAGAAAAAACAAAGGAGATAATAAGAATTGGTAGTGTTATAGGAATAGAATTTTCTCCAGAATTGATTGAGAGGATAACGGAAGATATTATGACTCTAAAATATTTACAGATGGCTGAAGAAGAACAGATAGTATACAAAAACTTGATAGGTGAAATAGAGTATATCTTTAGACATGCTATTATTAAAGATGTTGTATATGACTCGATATTGTTAGAGAGAAGAAAGTATTTACATAATGCAGTTGGTGAAACAATAGAAAGTGCTCATAACAAAGATTTGTCAAAGTTTTTTGGTATTCTTGCATACCATTTCAACCACGCAGGAAAATGGGAGAAGGCTTTGGAGTATAGTATAAAAGCAGGGAATAATGCGAAAAATGAGTATAAAAATGAAGAAGCAATCAATTATTTTAAAAAGGCAATAGAAATAATAGAGAAGGAATTTCCAGAAAAAAAAGAAAAATTATATGATGCATATACAGGACTCGGACATGTTTACTATAACCTTTCCTCTTTTGATATAGCAAGAGATTATTTCGTAAAAGCATTAGAAACATCAGAGATGCTTAACATTGAGAAAAAGATAGATACCTTAAATATAATTTCAGAAACATACAGGCATCAAAGTAATTATGACGAAGCTTTAAATTATGCACTTAAAGCGTTAGAGTTAAGTAGAGAAATTAATTACGTCCATGGTGAAGCCTATGCCCTTTGCTATATTGGCATTAATAACCATTTTAAAAATAATTTTAATGAGGCTATGAAATTTTATAATAAAGCATTAGATTTGTTTAAAAAGAACAACGAATTTGATGGGGTAGCAACTGTTCTAAATAATATCGGGGGAATTTTTTATTATACCGGAGAGATTGATGAAGCTGAAAAGAAATTCAAGGAAGTATTAGAGATAAAATCCAATATTAACAATAAAAGATCCATTTTAACAACATTAAATAATATTGGTTTGATTTATAGTTATTATGGAAGATTTGATGAAGCTATGAATTATTTTGAAGATCATAAAAAATATTCAAAAGAGATTGGCGATAAATCTTCCTACTCAGTAAGCCTAATAAATATCGCAAATATTAAATATATATATGGGAAAATAAACGAATCACTAATTATAAATGAAGAAGCAAAAGTTATTAAAGAGATGATAAAAGACATTTCTGGATTGTCAGGTGTATTGAACAATATTGGATTAATATACTTAGACCTTTGTGATTTTAAAAAAGCATTTTTTTATTTTAATGAGGCTTTAGATAAGAGGTTAAAAATAGGGGACAGAAAAGGGTATTCAAGTACATTGTTTAATATTTCAAAGTTATATAAGTTACAAGGAAGGTTTGATTTATCTCTTAATTATTTGTTGAAATCTAACGAGATCAGAAAAGAGATAGGGGATAAAATTGGATTAAATATGAATTTTCTTTTGATGGGAGAGATTTACTCCTTAATTGGTCTCTCGGAAGAAAGTATAAAAATGATTGAAAATGCTTATAATTTCTTTAAGGAGAAGTCATTTAAAGAATACGAAATTGTATCTTTATTAACACTTTTAAACTCTTATTTTAATATTAATGACTTTGATAGAACAGATGAAATTCTTATATTAGATGATATATTAAAAAAATATCCTAAAAAAAGTCTTTTATTTCATTATTATATTACTTTGTCAAGATATTACGAAGGTGTTAAAAATTTTGATAATGCTTCAAATTATATTGAAGAAGCATTTAATACCCTATCAGATTCAGAAAAATTAATTGATAAAGTAGATTTTTACCAGAGATTTTGTGAATTCTACATCAGAAATAATATAAATAAAGATGAAAATAGATTAAAATTGTGCCTTGATGAGTTAATAACACTCGGTGAGAAAATGGATTCGATATTAATCCTTTGGAAAGCATTTTATTTACTTTACTGTTTACTGAAAAGAAAAAAATTTCTTAATAATGCCAAAAAAAATTTGGAAAAACAATTATTTCATATACCAATAGATTATATTTATAGTTTTAAGAAAAAAATCAAAGATTTTACATCTTCAGAGATAGAGATATAAAGTTGTTGAGAAATTAGATTTTTTTTATTAATTTTTTTTCATTATCGGGAAGATCAGGGACATGGTGGTACAATTTATTATAATTAACATTTAAGTTTTGTCTAAAAATTTTATCATAAATCTCATCAATTATTATAGGTGGTATATATGCTAACACACAAGGTAGGTTATATTCTTCTAATATATCAACAGGTGTTTTATTATCTTTATGTGAGTTTTTCCTCATAAAATTGAAATACAAATGATATGTTGTTGCTTTATTTATGAAATCTTCTTTTGAAAAGATATCCTCTCTTGAATAAAACTCATCTTCTATTAATCTATGCACTGTCTCAACATCTGCATTAGCGTTTGGATAAT
>CBFGJG010000008.1:57814-60246 GCA_965649055.1 Caldifarciminota bacterium | reverse complement strand
AAACCAGCACCTGCAAGAAGGGAAGGGATAGCGGATAATAAACCAAGATGAAAATTGTTTAGATTAAGATACAGGGCAAAAGAAGTAAGGAACATACCACCAGTTAATGTTATATGAAACTGGGCGAATATACCTTCAAAAATGGATATGTTCAATGCTTTTTTTGTTTTATTATCCAATCTATTTTTTACTCTTTTTTTCTTCAAGTAATTTCCTATCTATAATCCTGAATATTTCTGCACCTGTTATATCCATATCAGAAGTGTAGGTGAAAATTGAGTATGAAAAATTAATACCAATTGGTTTATCATTTAATAATATTCTTGTTTGCATTAAATTATTTTTTATTCTTTTCAATACCTTTTCAATCCTTACCCTATCAAGATTCGGGAAAAGAATAATGAATTCATCACCACCCCATCTTGCAATAATATCATTCTTCCTTAAATTCTTCTTCAAGATATTTGAAAATTTTATCAAGATCCTATCACCTTCAATGTGCCCAAAAGTATCATTAATACTCTTAAAATTATCAAGGTCTATAAGTGCAATGGAGAAAGTTGTTTTTTCTCTTTTACTCCTTAACAATTCTTCTGTCAATCTGTTCTCAAAAAATCTTCTTGTATAAAGAGTTGTTAAACTGTCATGTATTGCAATATTATGTAAATGTGCATTTCTTAAAGAGATTTCGCATTGTTTACTGAAAGACTCAAAAAGAACCTGTTCATCTTTTTCTATTTTCTCTTTATTTATATAGATATCAACAAAATCTGATTTATAGAAGAGTTTATAATTTTTTAATTCTATATCATCGAGTCTCTTCTTTGACAATTTATTTTCTTCATTATTAAAATAAAAAGAACCATAATCTTCTAATTTTATATTTAGATATATCTCTTTAGAATTAAATAATTTTATTGCTTCTTTTGTGATCGCTTCTATTAAAGTATTAAATTCAATTATACCTGATATCTTTCTTAAAGAATCATTCAAATCTTTTATTTTTGAGATATTATTTAATAAACCTTCCTGGAATCTGCTCATTCTGTTTCCTATAAATGAGAAAACAGAAAGTGCAACAAATAAAGGGAATGTTATAATGAAACCATTATTTCTATATATAATTGAGATTGGAATAGCAAGTGAATATGTGAGAGATTCTATAATTATTGTATTTAAAAACCATTTCTTAAAATATTTCTTTGTTTCTTTAAATCCTTCCAGAATAAAATCAATGATAATGATAGTTTCGTTTATAAAAATAAAAATGATTATAGAAAAAATCCTGTAAGGAATTTCATTCTCGATCTTTTTTAATATAATACCAGTAACGGCATAAAAGAAAGCATACATACCTGCATTGAAAAATGCTGTTAATAATATTCTTTTGGATTCAGAATCCCATTTCTTTATCTGTCCAAAATACTGTATAATCCAAGTCATTAATATGGTAAGAAAAGAAAAAATTGAAGCATAATGATATCCAAGGGTAAGATAGATGAAAAAATTCATCAGTATCTCAAAAGAGACTATAACATTACCGAAAATAATTGAAAAATGGGCACAAAAGATACTTATTATTAAATATAGAAAAATTTCAGGTGAGAAAAAGTATTGCTTACTTATAAAAAAAGAAATAATAATAAAGAATAATCCAAGAAGACCAATAGTAAATCTATATATTCTCCTTAAATTACTTCTCATTTTTACATTTTAAATACACAAATATCCCTGTGAAGGTTTAAAAGGAAATCAGATATACTTTTCGAGTGTTTTGTTATTGTTTCAAGATCTAATGTCTGGAGACTTCCTCCAATTATTCCTACCATCTTTGCATTTTTAGGATGCTGAAGCATAACATCAACAGCGAAAGAACCAAACATAGACGCAAGTATTCTGCTTCTATATGTGGGTGAACCACCACGCTGTATGTATCCAAGAACAGTTTCTCTGACTATTAGACCTGTTCCGTTTGAAATCTTTTCAACGAATTCCTTTCTTCCACCGACACCTTCTGCATAAATTATTATAGCCCTCTTCATACCTTTCTTTTTCCCTTCATTAAGTAGTTCAATAAATCTGTCGGTATCAAATTTTATTTCAGGTATCACTATTGCTTCTGCACCAACAGTTATACCAACGTTTAATGCAATAAAACCTCTTCTTTTACCCATTACTTCAATCACAAAAATTCTTTCATAAGATGTAGCAGAGTCCTTTATTTTTCTTATTGCTTCTACAGCTGTATTACAGGCAGTATCAAATCCTATTGTCTCATCGGTTCCGTAAATATCATTATCAATGGAGCCCGGTATTCCTACAACACCTATATTTCCTGTTTTATTTATTCTGTATCCACCTGATAAAGAACCTTCCCCACCTATTACTATTAGACCATCTATTTTTCTCTTTTGCAGTATTTCACAGGCTTT
>CBFGJG010000008.1:22114-57804 GCA_965649055.1 Caldifarciminota bacterium | reverse complement strand
AGAACATATTCTTCTTCATGAAAATGCTCAAATCTTTCAGTATGGAGTATAGTTCCACCAATTTCCATAATCCCACTTACTGATTTCCAGTCAAGTTCAATAAATTCATCTTCAAGAAGACCTGCATATCCTCTTTTTATCCCGAATGTTTTAATACCGAGTGTTAATGCCTTTCGGACAACTGCCCTTATACAGGTATTTATTCCAGGTGCGTCACCACCAGGTGTTATTATCGCCAATCTTTTTATCATAGGGACATTATAATATATTCATAAATTATGTCAAGATTTAAAAAAATTGCAAAAATTATATCCAAAAAACTTGACAAAAAATATATTTTTATAAATATATTATTAAGCGGGAATAGCTCAGTTGGTAGAGCTCTACCTTGCCAAGGTAGATGTCGCGGGTTCGAGTCCCGTTTCCCGCTCTTTTTATTTTATGGCGGTATAGCCAAGTGGCTAAGGCGGCGGTCTGCAAAACCGCTATTCCCCGGTTCGAATCCGGGTGCCGCCTTTAAAATTTAAATTGGGAGAGATATGAAAAAAAGTTTAATTTATTCAATCTTTTTAATTCCAGTTATTCTTTTTCTTTTTATCACTCTCAACAATAAATTTTATCAGGATGATTCATTCATTACCTTAAGATATGTAAGAAACATAGTCAGGAATAATGGACCTGTTTTCAATTCTTTTGAAAGGGTAGAGGGATACACAAATTTCTTATGGATGATATTGCTTTCCTTATTTGCTAAAATTGGTATTTCTTTTGATTCCCTGATAACCCTTTCCCAGTTTCTTGGTGTTTTACTTGGTATTTTAACGCTTTTATTTCTTTTCTTTTTTGGGAATTTAACTATAGGCCTTTCAATTGTTTTTACATTCTTCCTTGTTCTTCTTACCGGAATAAATTATGCATTCTGTTACTGGGCTATAAGTGGTATGGAAACTATTCTTTTCACACTACTTTTGATTAGTGGGACTCTTTTCTTTATTTATAGAAAGAATGAGAAACATTTAATGTTGTCATCAGTCTTAATTGGTCTTTCTGCTTTAACAAGACCTGAGGGTAATTTTGTGTTTTTACTGCTTGGTTTTGGTTTTTTAATTCAGGAATTATTATTAAAGAAGTTAAACATTAAAATTATAATTGATATTATTAAATTTTATGTTCTTCCTTTTTTCCTGATCGTTTTTCCACATTTTGTTTTCAGATTCATTTATTATAAATCTTTTTTACCCAACACATTTTATGCAAAGACATCTTTCAATTTTGATTATCTGAAGATGGGATTGAATTATGCAGGTAGATTCTTTATGGCTTATGGTGTTTTCGGTATGATATTGGTCTTACCATTGATAATTCTAATAATCAAGAAAAAATTCATCGAGAATTTTGTTCTATTCTTTGTTATTTTTTCATATATTGTTTATATTATTTCTGTTGGCGGTGATACTTTACAGGTTCATAGATTTTTTGTTCCTATTCTTTCCCTGATAATTCTTTATTTTATAATTGGATTGAAAAATCTAAGATTGAATAATACAGGGAATATTATTATATTAATATTCATAACTGCTTATTATCTTCTAAATCCTTTTCCGGGACAGGGGCATAAATCAAATTGGAAGTATACAAGATACTGGAAGGTTCTTGAAATAGGACTTGTAGAAAAAATGAAATTTATTGGCTTATGGCTTAATAAGAATATGAATAATGATGAAATCTTTGCTGCTTCAACAATAGGAGCAATTTCTTTTTATGCAGATAAGGATATGATAGATTTGCTTGGTTTAACTGATTCGGTTATTGGTAGGCATCCCGAACATATAAAAGGGCTTCAACATTCATGGCGCGAAAGGAACTATAATTCAAAATATGTTTTGAGTAAGTTGCCTTCTTATATTGTTTTTTCAACGGGTTCTAAACCAAGTGCTGCTGCAGAAAGGGCATTATTTCTCTGGAAGAGGTTTAGGTTAGGATACTATCCTTACTATATTTCTTCTGATGATGGTAAAATAACAGAAGTTATTTACAAAAGAAATGATAAAGCAAAAGAAATTCCTGTTGAAAATATCGATGCATCAGTTGATTTCCCGACTAAATATAGAGATGCTATTAATAGTTTGAAAAAGGGTGTTAATACTGCATTGAAGAGTTTTAATGATTTGATTCCAATAACACCTGAAGATTTTGGATATGTCCATGCGTGGTTAGGTCAATTGAACGAAAGTATAAAAGATTTTGAAAATGCTCAGAAATTCTATGAAGAAGCGTATAGAAGGGATGAATACTGTATTATGGCAATAGAAGGGCTTATAAGAATTAATTTAGGAATAAAGAAAGACCCTGAAAAATCATATTATTATATCACAGAAATTATAAAGAAAGACCCTGACTATATTTCCGCTTACTATTACATAGTTAATCTTATAAGAGAACACAAAGACAAAAAGGATTTAAGAGAAAAGACGATACTGTTTTTAAAGGGCATAAATCATAAATTTGCATCAATGGCTTTGAATTATATATAATGGGAATAATAGAGATAAAAGTCATTACAAATTCAAAGAAAGAAGAAATCAAGAATAAAGATGGAAGGATTGTTGTTTACATTAATGAAGCACCTGTAAAAGGAAAGGCGAATAGAAGATTGATAAAATTTATAAAGGAAAAGACAGGATATGATATAAAGATTATTAAAGGCGAAACCTCCAATATAAAGCTGATTGAGTTTTCAGGAGATAAAAGGGAATTTCTGAATCTCTTTCTTAAGAATGAATAAAATAATTCTATTCAATTCAACTATTATTATATCTGCTCTTATTTTAACATTGATATTGATAAAAATCTATCTAAGTTTGACTAAAAGATGGAAAAATTTACTGGATGACCCTTATGATAAAGAACATTCAATACACAAGAATCCTATTGTGACTTCTGGAGGAATAGTAATATTTTTAACGATTTTTCTTTTCTCATTTTTTTATTTTTTATTCAGAAAAAACTTTGAATATAGAGTATTCTTAACATGGCTCACATTTTTAATGGGTGCGGTTTTTGGACTATTTGACGATATTTATAACATAAAAGTGAGATATAAACTGGTATTTCAGGTTATTTTGGGAATAATTATATATTTAAATTTTAAGCCCGTTCTTGTTGACATTGGACCTGTAAGAATACCTATGCTCAAATCAGGTGTTTTTTTTACAATATTTTATACAATACTTGTGATTAATTCATTAAACTTTATAGATGGAATGGATGGTTTACTTGCAGGTTATGTTTTTATTTATATTATTTTCGGGCTTTTTATCTATTCACCATCAGCAACATTACATTTTCATCTGATAGTTTGGGCATCCGCATTACTTTCTTTCCTTTTCTTTAACTTTTATCCTGCAAAGATATTCCTTGGTAATTCAGGTAGTAATGTTCTTGGTGCATTTATTATTATGAACTCTTTAAGACTTGGAAATTTAGGTGGAGGATTTTATAATGTATACCCAACTTTAATTCTTTTGAGTCTTCCTATAACAGATTTAACAGGTGCGTTTTTCAGAAGGATATTCAAGGGTAAAAGTCCTTTTTACCCGGATAAAGAGCATCTGCATCATCATATGCTGGAAAAGTTTAAAAACCCGAGAATTGTTTTTTATATTTTTTCTATGATTGAGTTTTTACTTGGAATAATTGCATACATAACTTTTGATAAACCCCAATATATTAAGATTTTGACTTACTGTTTTCTATTCGTAATTTACATTTTGATATTGATTTTTGTTTTTTTAAAAAAGCCTACCTGTGAATATAATCAGAAAGCCCAATTACAGTGAATACATCTTCTTCCATTATATATTTTCTCCAGTTTGCTATAAAATTTTTATCAATAGGTTCATTTTTCAATGAAGAAAAAACAAGCTCATAAACACCTATATTACTTTTGTCAACAAATAAAAAGGAAATAGGGTTTTCAATATTATACTGCCAGATCTGGTAAGGGGTATATCCTGATTCAAAAGACCTTTGTATTACTTCATTTGGAATACCATATTTAATACAGATTCTACCCCTTGCGCTGTATCTTCCTTTTCGTAATTTTTCTGGGAAATTTTTATCGGCATAATCAACCCTTTTTAAGAATTCTCTGAATGCTTCATTCTCTGAAGTTAAAGGATTAGGGTCCTGTCTTAACCAGTATTTTTCAGCGTAATCTATTTTTTCTGAATCGCTCATTAACTTATACAAGGATAATTCTTCTTGGGGTAAAAGATAATCAAGAAATAAAGCAATTTCCTTTTCTTCCTGTCTCAGTCTCTTGATAAAACCCTCTTTCTTTATTTTCTGCAATTTAAAACTTTTCTGTGATTTGACAGTGTTATTATTGTTTTTCACTTCAATCTTCAATATGTATTCTCCATCTGAAAGACCGAGGAGATTGAAACTTCCAGCAATAAGCCTGCTCTTTAAAGAGTCAATTATTTTTTCTTCCTTTATCATCTTTACAAGATTATTGTTCTGAAAAACGCTGATATTTATGATAGTTGTATCTGATTCCAGACCATATACTTCTGAATAATAAGTTAATAAAGGTGTCTCTATAGTGAAAAATCTTTCCGGTAATGGAATAAGATTTAAGCCATTCTTTTCAAAAATTGTTTTTCTGTCAGTAATGACCATATTTGTTATCTGAATACTGCTTATCGATAAACCTTTCCAAATAGGTGAATTAATAATTATTGAAGATGAATCTTTTCTTCCGGAAATACTATCTATAATTACTATTTTTACAAGAAAATTGTAATTGGATAATAGAAACAGAGGAATGAAATCAACTGTGTTTGATGTAGGTTCTGATGGATATTGTGTTAAAATGGTTTTAGGTATTTCGGTTGTGCTTAACCACCCTGTTGAAAGATTTTTCATCTCTATCTTTAAATTAAAATATGCAGCATATCCATCTTTCTCTTTTATATATGTAAAAAGATTATTTCCAACACTATAATAAATTTCACAATAAGATGTATCATCAGAAATTTTGAATACTGAATAATCAAGAATTAAAGAAAAAATAATTATTACCATAGTTCAGGTGGTGGATTTTCAAGTTTGTAATCACCGAGGTTATAATAATCAACAAACATCAATCTATAGTTTTTAGAGTAATAATACCAAATCTCGTATGCCTTTGAATCTATATCGAAAGGATGTCTTTCAACCGCATCAGGAGGACCTAATTTCATAAATACCTTTCCTCTATCGGTAAAACAACCTTCGCTAAAGGGAGAAGAAAATTCTTGATTGCAGTAATCAATATTCTTGAAATACTCTTCAAGGACCTCGTTTTTATCTGTCTCTGGTGTTGGGTCAAGTTTTTTCCAGAATTCTGCCCAGAGTCTTTCTCTTTCTTCATAGGATGATATAATCATTTTGTCGATAAGAGACTTTGGAGCAATATAAATCATCTGTTTCGCCCTTTTTACAAACCTTTCTGATTTAAAAAATGGTTTTTGAACAAAGAAAGAAACTTCACTTTTTGAACTTTTTTTTGTCCTCAACCCTTTTACATTTATAGTGAGGAGAAATTCACCTTCAGAAAAAGTGGTCCCAGGTAAAAACAGATATTCTTCAAAAAGATTCTTCCCGTAAAGGATTCTTTCTTCTTCATAAAACCTAACACCTGAAAAGTTTTTTATAATTATCTTTACATACACACTTTCATTTTTAGGATTGAAAATATCAAAAGATGCTCTTAAACTATCTTCAAAATTGATTATTTTTGTCCCTGTGCTTTTTATCCTTATTTCTTCAATGAATACATCTTTGTAACTTTTTAAAGAAATAGTTTTTTCGTCGGTCATTTTTCTCTGACTGTTTAAATCAATTATCTCAAAATATACTTTAAAATCACCTACACCAGAAAAATTTATTGAAATATTTCCCGAATCTTTTTCTTCTCCTGTTATGGTTTTTTCGTATTCTTTTATGAATATCTCTTTAAAGATGGATTTGCCTGTAATCTGTTTCCTTTTTGAATGGAGCGTAAGGGAAACTTTATATTTTGCGTAGAATCCTGAATCTGTCTTAAAAAATGAGAGGTCATTATAATTTACATAATAATAAACATAAATAAAAGGATTAGAGTGCGAATCCCTTCGCAATTCAATATTTGAACTAAACGCAAATATTAAAAAAAACATACTTATAATATAAACATATTATATAGAGATGTCAAGATAAAAATAATGAGACATATTCCTGTTTCTCAACATTAACTATCCCTTTATCGGTTATCCTTATCTCGGGGATAACTGGTAGCTGAATAAAAGAGAGTGGTAGAAAAGGCTCATTTTTACAACCGAGGGATTTTGCCATATTTTTTAAAGTTAATGTTTTTTTGTATACATATTCAAGATCTTTGTCAGACATAAGCCCTGCGACAGGAAAAGGTATTGATGATAGTATTTTTTTATTCTTAACCAAAACAATACCTCCTTTCATCTTTTTCAATTCTCTGAAGGCAAAGAAAATATCATCATCATTTACCCCTGCTATTGCAATATTGTGGGCATCGTGTCCAACGCTTGTTCCTATTGCACCCTCTTTTAATGAGATGCCTTTAATGAAACCTATAGAAAAATTCATTCCTTTATATCTGTCAATAACAATAACCTTTATTATATCATTTTTGGGATCCGAAACAACATAACCATTTTCAACTTTTGGATTCGAGATAACTTCTTTTGTAATGATATTATCTTTAATAATCTCTATAACCCTTATCCTCCCTTTTTCATATCTTACCTTTAAATTTTCAGGTTTTATCAAAGGTGTATTCATACGATTGTTTAGTCTGTAATCTGATTTCACTTTAATATCAACCAATAATTTATTATTCTGTGATACTAATCTTGAATCTTTTATTACTGAATGTATTTTAAAATCCTTCAGGTTATCTAATATAACGAAGTCTGCCTTATAGCCAGGTGCAATTGCACCCATACTTCTCAGGTTGAAATACCTCGCAGTATTAATAGTCGCCATACGAATAGCAATTATTGGGTTTAATCCTTTTTTTATAGCCCTTCTAACCATATAATCAATATGTCCTTCATTTATAATATCTTCAGGACTTCTATCATCTGTGCAGAAAGAAAAATAATGATGATTAATATCATTTACAGCCGGAAGCAAATCATCAAGATTCTTAGCAGCACTTCCTTCTCTAATGAAAACCTGCATTCCTTTACTTACCTTTTCAAGTGCTTCTTCCTTTGATATTGATTCATGGTCAGACCTTATAAATGCAACAATATAGGCATTAAGTTTTTTCCCTGAAAGTCCTGGTGCATGACCATCTATTTTCTTGTATCTGTGTCTTAAAAGCTCAATCTTTGCAATTAATTCATTATCACAGGACAGAACACCGGGGTAATTCATCACTTCACCGAGTGCAAGAATTCTTGGGTGTTTTTCAAGAAAACCTATCATATCTTCCACACCAAGCCTTGCGCCGGAAGTTTCAAGGTCTGTTGCTGGAACTGCGGAAGGTAAAGTGATATAGATATTAAGAGGTATTCCTTCTGTTATTTTTATCATATATTCAACACCATCAAGACCGTTTACATTTGCAATCTCATGTGGGTCTGCTATAATTGTAGTTGTTCCTTTTGGTAGAACCGCCTTTGCAAATTCAACGGGTGAAAGCATCGATGATTCAATATGCAGGTGTGCATCTATTAAACCAGGACAGACATATTTCCCTTTTAAGTCTATTACCTCTTTACCATACTTATAATCACCAATACCTGCTATTCTTTTTCTAAACAGAGCAATGTTTCCTTCTTCAATATTTCCTGAGAAAACATTTATTATTTTACAATTCTTGAGAATTATATCAGCAGGTTCTTTACCCAATGAGACAGGTATAATATCTTTTATTCTCATATCACAATTGTCTCAATAACGAGTTTATTCTCTTTAAATCTTCTAAAATCAAGTGCTTTAATCTCAGGGATTGTTTTAAATTCACCAAACAATATTTTTTCAGCAGTCGATAAACCTACTGCAGGTGCTTCCATTATACCATGGCCACTGAATCCTGCAGCTATAAAGAGATTTGGGAATTCACTGTGGAAAGAAACTATTCCGTTTTTATCTTTAGTATTATGTTCGTATAAACCGCCCCACATCCTTTGAATCCTGCATAATTCAGCACCTTCTATCCTTGCCTGCATTATCATGTTTACAAAATCTTCATAATACTCCCTTTCCGGTGTTGTGTCAAAACCTGGCTTCTGGTCTTCTTTTGCCTTACCGATCAATAGATTCATAGCTTCCGGTTTTAGATATACACCTTTATCAATGATGGTGAATGGAATTTCAAGTATTCCTTCAACTGGTGGAGGATTAACAATAAAGAGCATTCTTTTTAATGGAACAATTGGAAGATTTATCTCGTCAGGAACGCCGGAATCCTCAAGTATTTTTGCAGACCATGGACCAGCAGTTATTATACACAAATCACAGCCAATCTTTTCCCCATTCTGTGTCAAAACACCTTCAACCTGATTATTATTGAATATTATCTTCTTTACTTCTGTCTTGAGCATTATCTCTACCTTATCAGGGTTCTTTTTCTTTGCATTCTCAATATAACCAACAGCAAGAGATGTTGGGTTCAAAAATCCACAGTCTGTCCCAAAAAGAGCACCTTCAATTGGTTCAAGTTGAAAATATTCTATAACTTCTTTATCAAGATGGTCTATCTCTGGGTGAAAACCAGGGACGATTTTCTTTATCTCTTCAGGTGACAGAAGTTCAGAATTTATTCCTGCCTTATCAAGAACAGGCTTGAAATTCTTAATCTTTTCAAAATTCTCTTTGTAATAATTAAATATATAACCTCTTTGTTCAAAACCGATTGAACAACCCAGTTCCTTATGTGCTTCCTTGAATTTATTAATAGAGAAAGATGTAAGCTTCATATTCACCTCTGTTGACCAGATATTCCTGAATGCTCCGGCAGAAAGCGAGGTTGTTTCCTGTGCTAATGCTTCGTCTTTCTCTATCAGTATCGTTTTTCCTTTGTATCCACATTCATATAAATGATATAAAACACTTCCACCAATAATTCCGCCGCCAATAATAATAATCTTATCCATATAGCCTCCATTTTTATTATAATAGAATCTTTTAAAATTTTTTCAACAAAAATCTTAAAAAATCTAACGCTGAATTGCTAAAATTATTTTTTATCATCTTATATTTACCTTATCAAATTGTGTTTTTTAAACATTGTCTTCCCTTTTTTCAAGATTTGGATTAGGATCTCATCCAATTTTTTTATAAAAATATTGACAAATATTCTTACATTTATAAGATAAAAAAATGATAATTTTATTATTCCTTTTTTTTATTAGCTGTGCAATAAACAAGAGTGAGACAAAATGTAATGTCATATTGAAGGAAAAAATAACTGAAAGGGTAAATGAGGATGGAACAAGTGAAAGGGAAGAATACAATTTAATTAAGATATTGAATAGAGAAAAAGCACCAAATTCTATATTTGTTTCTTATACACCTTATTATAATGAGGCATTTATTGATTTTGTAAGGGTTATAAGAGGTTTTGATACAATTCATGTTGATTTATCAAATATAAAGGATATTCCAGCACCGGCAGACCTTGGAGGAACAATATTCTGGGGAGAAAGGTATTTGACCATACCAATAGTCGGGCTTAAGGAACATGATATACTTGAATACAAGACGAGACTTATTGGTGGAACATGGCTTGGTCCAACAAGTGATAGTGTTAAAGAAGTCAAAAAATATCAAACACCTTATTCCGGATACTTTAACTATGTCGAATTGTTTGACGAATTTGAAACAATAATAAAGGAAAAGGAATATAATGTTATTGTTCCAAAATCAAAAGATATTAATTATAAAATCTTCAATGGTGATATAGAAGTAAAAAGGAAAGAAAAAAATGATTCAGTTTATTATAGATTTTCGGTAAGAAATGTTAAGCCTGTTATATATGAACCATTAATGGGTTCAGAATACGATAATTTTAAAAAAGTCATAGTATCGAATATACCTTCCTGGGAAGAGGTATCAAGGCTTGAGAATGAATTATCAGGGAAAAATCTTGACCCTAATGAATATGTGAAAAATTTTACAGATAGTCTCTTAAAGGATATTAAAGAAGATTCTTTAAAGATAAAAAAATTATTTTATTTCGTGGCAGATATAAGATATCTTGGTTTAATAGAGGATGAAAGGGAAGGATACACACCGCATAATCCGGAGATAACATTAAGGAAAAGGTCAGGGGTATGTAAAGATAAGGCAGCGCTACTTGTTGCAATGTTAAGGGCAGCTGGTTTTAAAGCTTATTATACAATAACATCTGTAGGGAGTAGGATAGAGAATATTCCTTCAGACCAGACAAACCATGCAATAGTAGCAATAGTGAATGAAGATACTATTATATACCTTGACCCTACAATTGGACAGTGTGGTAAATCACTTCTCCCACCTTCAGAATGGGGACAGGAAGTCACAATCGTAAAAGAAGAAGGGGATACTTTAAGGGAAATACCTTACTTTAATATAGAAGAGAATATGGAAAAATTATCCGTTGAGACAGAAATAAAAAATGATACTGCAATCTCTTATTTTAAAGGATATTATACAGGTTCTTTTGACCAGAGGATGAGGAGGAAATTTACTGGATTAAAAGACAATGAGATTGAAGACGAGCTGATAAATATAATAGGTGTTGATAATTCTGAAATTTTGTCATATAAAATATGGGATTCAAAAAATTTCGACGATTTTTTCAGTTTGAATATTCAAATCAAAAATCATAATATAATAAAAATTAAGGATATAAATATGTACAGACCATTATCATTAGATTATAGTTTACCTTGGTTTTTAAATTATGGATTCAAAAAAGAGAAAAGGAGATATCCAGTTTCATTACCTGTTTCAGGTTATTCAGTATCGGAAACTATTGTATTTGGCAGTGATGATACAATTTTGAGTTTTCCCGAACCTTTCTTTTATGAGGATTCATTTATAAGGCTTTCATTGAGCATTAATATTGATGGACGGGAAATGAATATTTTAAGAGAAATTTTTATAAAGAAAGATGAAATACCTACGAAAAATTATCAAAATGTTTCTGAAAAAATAAAGGATTTTGAAAGGAGAAACGAGGGATGGGTCTTGTACAGATCTTATTGATAATATCACAAGGAGCAAGGGTTATATACGAATCAAGGAATTATGAGATATATGGTGATACAATTATTACAAAAGAAGTTTACAGAGAGGTTTTAATAGAAGATAAAAGATTATCTTCAAAATATGGTTTTGAAGAGATAGTATACGACGAGTATACTGATTCAGTTGTTATTTTTAAAGCACAGACAGTCTCGAAAAAGTTTCAGGTTTCCGAGGTAACACCTAATGCGATAAATATTGTAACCCCTGAAGATATTGAAGGGTATCCAGAATATAGCAATATAAAAAAAATAGTGGTTTCATTCTTAAACATCGAAGATAGTTCTAAGATAGTTATACATTACAAGATAATCTCAAGGATTAAATATATTTATGAAAAAATCAGAATTTCTCAGGAAATCCCTGTTGATAAATTTCTTGTAATATTGAATCCTTCTGATAAAAAAATAAATTATAGGACTTCAAAAGATTTGAAGGTGAAAAAGAAAGGAAACCTTATTGTCTTTGAGGTAGATTCCGTATTACCAGTAAAAAAAGAACCTTTCTTACCACCTTATGATTTATTTTCTTCATTTATAGAATTCACGGATTTTGATTGGAAGGATTTTGGGGATTTTATAAAAGGTTTGCTTGTTGACGATGATACTGTGGATGTAACAGTAAATAATGTTTTTGATCTAAAAAAAACGGATATAAGTGATAAATTTCTCAGGTTTAGAATGAGAAATAAATCGGATATTTTAAAGTCTGGAAGAGGAACATATCTTGAGAGAGCGAAACTGTTGTACTCAGTTTACAAAGATTCTTTCAGGATTGCCTTAGTATATGAACCTTTTGTTTTCAACGAAGATTTTCCTTCTCTTGATTTTATTTCGGTCCTCCTGTACAATGATACTTATTATGTTAATCCTGATTTTAAGCAGGTTTTAAGAGAACCTTTTACCTTCGGTGGTAATATATTTGTTTTGTTTAATGACGACACTTTCGAGATAAAAAAAATTGGAGAATTTAAGAAAAGATGGATAAATGAAATAGTTTTTTTAAACCTGAAAAATTCTCAGATGGAGATTGAGATTTCTTTTGATAGTATCACTGGTCAAAAAATTAAAGAGGGTTATGATAATAATAAAAACAATATTATTGATGAGATTAATAAGTTCTTAAAGGTTACAAAAATAACATTTGATAAAGAAAAAAATAAATTCAGAATACAGGGTAGGAAAGATTTTTTAACACAGGGAGATTTTAAGATTATATCAATAAATCCTTTAAATTTAAATATCTTTGATTTCCCTGAATATAATTTTTATAAAAAGGATTTACCTCTTTATATTAATGAAACTTTTAAATTTTCTTACGAAATCAGAGTTTTGAATATTGAGGGTGAATTATTGCATAATGATGACTTATTTTTGCAGAATGATTTATACAGTTTTTCTGAAAAATATAATACTCAGGATAATATTTTTAAGTGCTCTTTTGAACTTGAATATAATAAAGGTATTCTTTACGCAGAAAAATTTGACGAATTTAAAGAATTTAACATTAAAAATGATTTTAGTAAAAAATTTTTATTGATAAAGAAATGAACATAGGTATATTTACAGATACTTTCAGACCAAGGGTTAACGGCGTCACAGTTTCTGTAGAGACATTCACAAAAGAATTTGAGAAACTCGGTCATAAGGTTTATATATTCGCACCAAGATTCCCGGGATATGTTGATAAAAGATTTAATGTTTTAAGGGTTCCTGCTCATAAAGTCCCGTTTGATCCCGAAGACAGAATTGCAAATCCTTTTATCCTTGAAACAAGAATGATTTTAAATAGGGTAAAATCCTTAAAGCTTGATGTTATACATACCCAGACACCTTTTACACTCGGTCTTGAGGGTTTGATTTATGGAAAATATCTTGAAATACCTGTTGTTCATACATACCATACACTTTTTGTTTCCTATGTTCATTATCTGTGGTTCCTCCCCGAGGTTATTGCGAAGAGCCTTGCAAAGACATTGAGCAGAATATACTGCAATAAATGCGATTTTGTAATTGTTCCTTCAACAGAGATGAAGAAGGAATTATTATCATATAAAGTATCAAAACCAATTGATGTGATACCAACAGGCATTCCAGGAGAATTTTTTGTTGAAGGCAATGGAAAAAGATTCAGGGAAAAATTTAATATTCCAAAAGATAAAAAAATACTTCTTTATCTTGGAAGGATTGGCAAGGAAAAAAATATTCCATTTCTTATAGATGTATTTGAAAAATTGATTAAGAAACACAATGATATTATATTTGTGATAGGAGGGAGAGGCCCTGAGGAAGAACATATAAGAAGATTGATTTCAAAAAAACATTTGAACGATAAAATATTATTCCTTGGATACTTTCATTTTCAGGATTTAATAGATTGTTATGCTTCAAGTTATTTATTTATTTTTGCTTCATTAACAGAGACACAGGGTCTTGTCCTTCTTGAAGCAATGGCTCAGGGGAAACCGGTAGTAGCGGTTGGCAGGAAAGGGGTTATTGATGTTCTGAAAGATAATAAAGGAGGTTTCCTTGTTGAACCAGATGAAAAAGAGTTTTATGATAAGGTTGATATGCTCCTTCAAGATAAAACCCTCTATAATAAAAAAACAGAAGAAGCAAAGAATAAAGCACTGCTTTTCTCATCACAAAATATGGCTTCAAAAGAAATAGATATTTATTATTCTTTAATAACCCAAAAAATTCACAGAAGATAATTTAAAATTTAAGTTCTATTTTCTTTTTTATTATCTCCCATTCCCTTTCAACATTCTTCTGTATAAGTTCTACATCTTCTTCTTTTAAATGTCTGAACCTTCCCTGTAGTTTTATGTATTCTTTCACTGGAACTGGGTTTTTTATATCCATTGTTAATTTCCAGTCTAATCCATTTTCTATCTCGAGTAATGGGAATATCCTTGTCTGAACTGCAAGCCTTGAAAGTTTGATAGTATCTTCTGGTTTTGTCCTCCATCCAGGTGGACATGGAGAAAATATCAATATAAATCTTGTTCCTTTTATCTCCTTTGCCTTTTTTATTTTTTTTACAAAATCTTCTGGATAAGCAACTGTGCATGTTGCAATATATGGTATCCTGTGTGCTGCCATAATATCTATTAAATTCTTTTTCGGGGTTTCCTTCGGATGTTTCTCAGGTGTTGTTGTTGTCCATGCTTTAAGTGGTGTAGCAGCAGACCTTTGAATACCTGTATTCATATACGCTTCATTATCATAACAGATGTATATAATATCGTCGTTTCTTTCAGCAGCACCTGATAAAGCCTGTATACCAATATCGTATGTTCCACCATCACCAGCCCATGCAACAACCGTAATATCTTTCTTACCAATCATATTGTATCCTGCCCTAATTCCACTTGCGGTTGATGCTGCTGTTTCAAATGCGGTGTGGAACAAAGGAACCTGTAAGGAAGAGTGGGGGAAAGGACCATCTATAACTGACCAGCAACAGGCAGGAAAGTCAAGGGATGTTCTTTTTCCGAGTGCCTTTAAAGTGTATCTCATAGCAAGTGCAGCACCGCATCCCTGACAGGCAAGATGCCCTGGACCCATATATTCTTCTATTGGAATAGTTGTTTTTATCATAATCTAACTCCTTTCCAGATGATGTTTTCTTCTGGTCTTTCTTTCTTAAAACATTCTTCACTCATGCTTATTATATCTTCAACAGCAACATCCCTTCCACCAAGACCTGTTATTATCCCAAATATTGGTGGTCTGTTTTTTTCATTATATAATGCTGATTTTACTTCTTGATAGAATATTCCTTCAGCACCAAAAGATATGTTCCTATCTATAACCACTGCTTTTTTAATATTCTTAAAAATACTGACCACTTCTTCCCTCGGGAATGGCCTAAATACCCTTATCCTTAGAAGTCCTACCTTCATACCTTTTTCTCTTAACCTATCAACAGCTATTCTTGCAGTGCTTGCTATTGTTGAACTTGAGACAATCAGATATTCAGCATCATCAACCATGTATGTCTCAACGAGTCCATACTCCCTTCCAAATAGTTTCTTAAATTCCTTTCCGGTTTCCACCCATTCTTTCTTTGATTTTTCTATTGCTTCCTGTATCAGGTATCTCAATTCAAAGTATCCTTCAGGGTCCGTGAGACCGCCAAATGTATGTGGTTCATCAGGGTCAAGTTTTATCTTTGGATTGTAAGGTGGAAGATATTCATCCACAAGCTTCTGATCAGGAATATCTACAGTCTCATAGGTATGAGAAAGCACAAATGCATCAAGAACGATCATTGTTGGAAGCAGGACTTTTTCAGAAACCTTATACGCCTGTATGACAGAATCAAGAACTTCCTGGTTATTCTGACAGTAAACCTGCATCCATCCGGTATCCCTTTCTGATAAAGAGTCGTTCTGTTCTGTCCATATTGTCCATGGTGGTGCCATTGCCCTGCTTATGTTCCCCATAACTATAGGTAGCCTTGCTCCAACTGCCCAGTGTAACATCTCATGCATGAGTGCCAAACCTTGGGCAGATGTTGCGGTGAATGCCCTTGCACCTGTTGCAGATGCACCGATACAAGCTGCCATTGCAGAATGCTCTGATTCTACTTTTATAAATTCTGCGTTTAATCTTCCATCAGCACATATTTCGGATAATAATTCAACAACCTGTGTCTGTGGTGTAATTGGATATGCTGCAATAACCTGAACCCTTGATAATGTAGCCCCCCAGGATAGTGCATGATTTCCCATTAGAACTTTCTTCATCTTTCCTCCTCAATATGGTCAATTGCCTGAACAGGGCATTCTACCCAGCATATTCCACAACCCTTACAATAGTCGTAATCTATAACCGGCTTAGGTTTCTCTTTACCATCTATCATTACAGGTTCAAGTGATATAGCAGGTTCTGGACAGAACTTCCAGCATATCATACAATATGTGCATTTTTCATAATTTATGACTGGTCTTAAGTTCCTCCAGCTACCGGTCTTATTGTATCTCATGGAATAGAAAGATGCTGCCATAGGTGGCATCTCTTTAACTGATTTATATATTACTTTTTTATCAGGTTCTTTATTCATTTCACACCCCTTTCACTATTTCATAAGCTTCTTTTACTGCACTCATATTCTCATTAGGTTTTATAGGAACTTCTTCTTTTACTGCTTCAAGAATTGATTCAAGTGAACAGGGTTTTAGGACCCTGACTACAGAACCAAGGATTGCAGTATTCACAATTGGACTTGCTTTTGAACCAATTCCGTATTTCATAGCAACACCTGTTGCATCAACTGTTGCTATTTTGAAATCACCTTTGAATTTGAAATCCTTTGGTTCTCTTTCTGAATTCACTATTATCCATCCACCATCTTTTAATCCCATTGTTACATCGATTGATAGAAGAAGTGTTGGGTCAAGTATTACAATATGGTCAGGATAATATATTTTTGATTTTTCATAGATTATATCATCTTTTATCCTTATGAATGCCTGAACAGGCGCACCCCTTCTTTCCACGCCAAACTCCGGGAACGCCTGAACGAACTTCCCTTCTTTTGCAACTGCTATTGCAAGGATTTTTGATGCTATAACAGTTCCCTGACCACCTCTACCATGAAATCTGATTTCCATTTATCCTCCTTTTTACCATCTTAGAACCGCTGCACCCCATGTGAACCCACCACCAAATGCATCAAAAAGGATTATACTTCCTTTCTTAATCCTTCCTTCTCTATATGCAAAGTCAAGTGCAATTGGTATGGATGCAGCAGATATATTTGCGGTTTTATCAATAGTTATTATGGTTTTTTCAATGGGTATTTTAGCCCTATCAATTGTAGACTCAATAATCCTTAGATTGGCCTGATGCGGTATAAAAATATCAACATCTTTTCCTTCAAGACCGGCAAGTTTCAGTGCTTCAATTGCACCTGTCTGCATAGAACGGACTGCATGCTTAAAGACTTCATTACCACCCATATGAACAGAATGTAATTTTTTGTTAACTGTTTCTTCACTTGCAGGGAGCCTTGAACCACCTGCCGGTTGAAGGAGAAGGTCACCAAGATTTCCATCTGCACCCCAGTAAACTGATAAAATTCCTGAATCATCATTACTCTCTTCTATTACAGTGCATCCAGCACCATCACCGAAAAGAACAGCTGTTGACCTGTCTTCCCAGTTGACTGCCCTTGACATCGTTTCACCACCGCAGAGTAGTATTTTTTTTGAAACCCCTGATTCAATTAATCCTTTTGAGATTATCAAACCATAAATCCATCCTGTGCAACCTGCTTCAATATCGAATGCTGCCTGTCCACTTGTTTTTAAATGCTTCTGCACCCAGCATGCAGTAGCTGGATATGCATTATCAGGTGTGTTTGTAGCAACAATTATTGTATCTATCTCTTCTATTTTTCTTCCTGCCATTTCAAGTGCCTTTACCGCTGCCTTTGCAACCATATCACTTGTTGCCTCATCAGGTGCTGCGATATGTCTTTCGCTTATTCCTGTCCTTGTCCTTATCCACTCATCGGTTGTATCCATCATCTTTTCAAGGTCAAAATTTGTTAAGACTTTCTCAGGAAGATAAGAACCAACACCTGTTATTTTTGCACGCATCTATTCCCCCGCTGTTAATGCAGCAAGTGCTATAGAATAGAATTTTGATTCTTCTGAATCAGCCCTTGATGTCAAAATACAGGGTGCTGTTGTTCCTGTTACGATTGCAGCAAGTTTACCGTTTGCGAAGTATGTTATACTCTTGAAGAACACATTACCTGATTCGATATTGGGGAATATTAAGATATCTGCATCTCCGTCAACAGGGCTTTTTAAACCTTTTATTTCACATGCTTCTTTTGAAATTGCAACATCGAGTGCTAATGGTCCATCAATAATTGCATCGGGAAATTGTTTTCTTTCTCCCATCTTTGCTATGATAGAAGCATCAATAGTTGCAATCATTTTATCAGAGACCTTTTCAGTTGCAGCAATGATAGCAACCTTTGGTTTTTCAATTCCAAATTTGTGTGCAATCTCTATTGCATAATTCGTGATTGTAATCTTCTGTTTCAAATCAGGTGCAGGAATAACAGCAACATCTGATACAAAAAGAAATTTATGATATGTAGGAATAGACATAACTGCTATGTGGCTTAAAATCTTTCCCTGTGGTAGCAGTCCCTTTTCTTTATCAAGTATGAGCCTCATATATTCATCAGTAGAAATCAGACCTTTCATAAGTATTTCTGCTTTTTTATCTCTAACGAGGTCTCTTGCAAGTTTTCCTGCTTCTTTCGCATTCTTCACATCTATAATCTCAATACCATCAATATTCAGTTTCATCTCTTTTGCAAGGGATTTAATCTTATCTATATCACCTATAAGTTTTACATTTACAAGCCCTTCACTGAATGCCTTTGTTACTGCTTCTATAGTATGAGGGTCTTGACCATTAGCAACTGCAAGTGTGTATTTCTTCTTTTTCTTTACTACTTCTACAAGTGTTTCAAAATCCTTTATTGGTTCCATAATTCCTCCTTGTATTCTTTTGGATTCTCGATACCTTTTAATACCCTTAAAGCACCAAGTGCGAGTGCTTCCATCTCGTCTTCACCAGGTGATAATATCACTTTTCCAAGATGTTTTATTCTTTTTTGAATCTCATCAACGAAATATTTGAAATATGCAAGACCACCGGTTAAAACAATGGCATCTATATTACCTTCAAGGACTGTTGACAGTGCACCTATTTCTTTTGCTACCTGATAAGCCATTGCATCTATAACAAGTTTTGCAAAATTATCACCATTATTCATCATCTCTTCAACCTTTCTCATATCATTTGTCCCAAGATATGCAACAACACCGCCTTTTCCTGCAAGCATTTTTTTAAGTTCATCTTCTTTATATTTTCCGGATAGTACAAGTTTCATAGCATCCCAGACAGGAAGACCACCGGACCTTTCAGGTGCAAAAGGTCCATCTCCATTAAGTGCATTATTAACATCTATAACTTTACCTTTCCTGTGTGCAGCAACTGAGATTCCACCACCAAGATGAACAACTATTAAATTTAATTCCTCATATTTTTTATTAAAGTTATTTTTGGCAACCTTCCTTGCAACTGCCTTATGATTCAATGCATGGAATATGCTCCTTCTTTTTATAAGAGGATGCCCTGATAATTTTGCAATCTCTTCCATTTCATCAACCACAACAGGGTCTACAATGTATGCAGGTATGTTCAAGGGTTGAGCAATCTCATATGCAATAAGACCACCAAGGTTTGAAGCATGTTCTCCTTGAACACCTTTAAGGAGATGTTCTACCATAAGTTCATTGACCCTGTAAGTTCCACTTGGAATAGGCATAAGAAGACCACCTCTTCCTACTGCACAGGATAATGTCTTTTCATCAAACCCAGCTTCCTTAATTGTTTCAAGAACCTTCTCTTTCCTGAAATCCTTCTGGTCTACAATCTTGTGAAATTTATGTATTTCGCTTTCTGGATGGAATATGTTTTTTGAAAAAGCAGGTTCTTCATCTTTAAATATTGCAATCTTTGTAGATGTTGAACCCGGATTAATAACAAGTATGTTAAAATTTTCCATATTTTTACTCCTGTTTTTTCTAATTATTATATATTTAAGAAAAAAGTCAATAAAAATAGAAAAAAAAGATACACTTGAATATTGTAAAAAAATTAATATATTTGATTATGTTATTAAAATCCGGAGATAAAAAATGGAGGTTTTAAATGAGATATGATTTTTTTGGTTTTAAAAGACCTCGAAATATAAATATTCATCCAGATGCCTATCAAGAAGAGGTCCATTATCAGGTCTGGAAAAGTCTAAGATCTTATCTTCTGAAACTTTATTCAGGAAAAGAGAAATCGGAATTATTCAAAATAAAATATATTTTTACATTTTATGAATCTAATGGTATTGTAACTGAACCTTATATTGCAGGTCTTGATACTTTTGATAACATACTTAATGGCCTGACAACTTTGATTTGCATTATCAGATACAAGGATAAAGAGTATTTTCTTTCCACATCAACAATTGAGACACATAATGGGACAATTTTTATGATTAATGTAAATACAACAAAACAATTTGAAGATTCTCACCCCGTTAACTTAGTAAATGATTTAATAAGAGAGTCAATGATGAAATCAGGTTATGTTGGAAAGGTTTTAAGGATAGTTAATGATATAGAGACAAGTGAAATAATATTAAAGGAGGTTGAAAGAGCAGGAATAAGATTGAAGGATCTATTTTTAAAAGATAAGGCTGAACTTGAAGACTTTATCAATGCTGTTAAAGATAATTCACATGGGTTAAGATATCTTTTTGTAGGTGAACCTGGAACTGGTAAGACAGATACTGTAAAGGCAATAATTTCTGAATGTTCAGAAGTTAATAATAAATTAACTACCATTGTTGTTGACGGTGGATGTGCAGTTTCTCTTGAAAAAATATTTGAGTATGCGTCAATGTTTTCACCTGTTCTTTTATGTATTGATGACCTGGATTTGATTGTAGGATCAAGAGATAGTCGATTTCAGAAGAGGGATTTATCATCATCTTTACAGATATTTGATGGATTTCTCACTAAAAAAGATATGTTTATAATCGCAACAACAAACGACAGATTACTTGTAGATAAAGCTTTGAAAAGACCAGGTAGGTTTGATATCATTATCGAGTTTAATTATCTTGAACCAGAGTTCTATTCGCTGCTTGTTTTAAGGGAGACAAATGATAAAAAATTGGCAGATATTTTTGATAATGCTTCTATAAGGAAAGAATTATTTAAAATAAACGCAACAGGTGCATTTATCGTAACACTTGTTAAATATCTTAGTCGAGTTAGATTTAAAGATTCAAAATATGAAATTAAGACAATTAAATCTGCAATAGATACACTTTATAAATCTTTTAAACCTGATATAAAACAAACTGGTGAGGTTGGATTCAATATAGAGGAATAAACGAGAATTTTATCCCTTGAATTCTTCTATCAACGTATCGTCATGCAGGTCTGCAAAAGAAGCAACTGCTTCTGTTATCCTTTTCAGTTCTTCCATATCAAGACCTCTTAATTCCCTGTTTTCAGCAAGATAAACCCAATCATTCTTTACAAAGAATTTTGGCCCAATAATCTCATAATTTAATTCTAACAGCCTTCTATAAAATGGTAATAGATTCTTTGATGGTAACATCATAACAGGGGAAGATATTTCAATATAATATGTATTGTTCAATGGGAATATCTCAAAATATATAAGTGCAGAACCCCTTCTTGCAGACCATAATGTCTTTGGTTTGTGCCTGCATTGATCAGGGTCAAGCCCTAAACTTTTTAAAAGTTCTTCTATCATCTTTTCATATTGAGAAATATCAACAATGTTTTTGTCTTCTTTTTTGCCAAACATTTTTCCTCCTTATTTTATCTTATATCCACAGATTTTGCAGAAATTTGTAAATTCATCAATAGGAGATTTACATTTTGGACAGAGGAGTAAAGAGGTTTTTGTATCCTGTGCATTCGTTTCATTTTCAGGTGTGGATTTCTCGTTAATATCAATCCTTCTTGTTCCACAATTGGAACAATATTCATAATTCTTTGTTTTAATAAGTTTATCATTCAATGAACCACATATTGGACAATAATACATATTAATCATTTGTTCAAAATTTGCAGAAAGGTGATTAAATATCTCTTTAACTGAATTTGAAGGGATTGCGAAACTCATATTTTCTGCCGCGCTTACAATCCATGTAATTATTCCAATAACCTTACCTTCGCTGTTTATTAAAGGTCCTCCGCTGTTTCCAGGATTAATAGGGACATCTGTCTGGATATATTTTATCCCTCTTACAATCCTTTCTTTGCAACTTACAATACCTCTTGATAGAGTGAATTCATAACCATAAGGATGGCCTATTGCAAAGACTTCTTCCCCTTCTTTTATCAGTGAACTATCAGAAAATTTCAGATACGAATTATTTGAAATTTCGGATATACCGAATGCGAAATCAATATCGTTGTCAGAACGAATTATTCTTGCTTTTATTTCCTGTGAGTTGTGAAGAATAATGTTTGCATATTTATTTATACCAATCGTGTGTTTGTTTGTTAAAAAAAGCCCTTTTTCATTTATGAAGAATCCTGTCCCTGTTTCAACATTGTTAATCTTTATAACAATAATAGATTCTTTTATAGAATCGATTATTTCAGAGATTGAACTCATAAATTCCTCCTTTTAATGTTAAATCAATTATAATTTTATTATATTAAAAGTCAATAAAGTTAATATTTTTTAATTGTTTACTTTTTAAATTTTTATCATATAATTTTAAGATAAAAAAGGAGATGTTTATGAATAGAGCTATATTTATCTTTTTAGTAACCTTTTTTTTCACCTTAAATGGTGAAAAGATAATAGAAATTTCAGGTTTTAAAGAACAAGAGCAGGTGAATTTCTTAAAGTATTATAAACCTGTGAAAGAAGATTATAAGATTAATATGCCACAATACAATCTTCCACTTGAACTTAATAAGGTATCTAATCTTGATAGGATAAAAGATATTTATCTTACAAAATCTTCAGAAATGGATATGCTTAAGAAAAATGGTTTTGTTATTGTTGAGAAAGATGCTGTTGATAATATTCTAACATTTTATGAGATCTTAAGAAAACAGGACATCCCTTTGTATATCACTGCTGATACACCATTACATTTATTCCATATCCAGTTTGATGAAACTTTAAAAGAGATTGAAGAAAAATGCTTTTACAGGGATTTAATACTTCTTATAAAGGAGATGCTCAATGCTTCCATAGGTGATTATAAAAATTTTAAAGGTGATTTGAAAGAAGCTTCAAGGAGAAATGTTGCTTATTTCTCTGTTGCATTGAAGTTGTTAGAGCCTGATTTTAAAGTTCCTTTATATGTAAATAAAGAGGTGGAATGGGAAATTAAAAAAATTGAAGAAAATAAAGAAATTACAGATTACGCAGATGCAAGAGAGAATGCATTATTCAGAATCCCTGAAGATTATACACAATATAAACCAAGGGGTCATTATACAAGGAGTGATACATTAAAGAGATACTTTAAGGCGATGATGTGGTTCGGAAGGATGACCTTCCTTATGAAAGGGCATGAGAAATTTGGGAAGTTCATTCCACCGGATTCAGCTCTAACAGACAGAGAAACCGCTAAGATACAAACATTGCAGGCAATGCTCATATCTTCAAATTTACTGAAACTTAAACTTACCGATGGAAGGGATGGATTATCAATATGGGAAAGGATATACAAAGTAACTTCTTTCTATGCAGGCTTTGCAGATGACCTTTCTCTTTACGATTATGTTAAGGCTATGAAGGCAGTCTTCGGTGAAAGGTTTAAAGCAGAAGATATGTTAAAAGAAGATAAACTTACGAGATTTCTCCTTGAACTTTCAAAATTAAGCCCACCAAAGATTTTTTCAGGAACAGGAGGTGCAGGGCTTGATATAAAAAGTGAAGAAGAACACAGGTATACATCTTTTAAACAACTTGACAATATATTGAATCATACAATGGGATTCAGGTTCATGGGTCAGAGATACATCCCTGATTCATATATCCTTGGACAACTTGTATCACCCGGTGCTGGTTCTATACCTCGAAAAATCCCTGAAAGGTTTACTGTTGTGTATATAGAAGATGATAGGGTTCCAGGTGGTTATTATTCAATAAGGGGATTCCCGAGGGGGCTTGATGTTTTCAGTGTTTTTGGTAGTAAAAGGGCAGAGGAGATTTTGAAAGCTAAGAAAGATGATGAATACCCAAAATACTATGAACAACTGGAAAAACTGAGAAATGAATTTAAAGAATTGAAGGAAGAAGACTGGAACAGGAATCTATACTGGTCATGGCTTTATGCATTAAAGACATTATGTGAGGAAAGGGGGAGAGGTTATCAGACATATCAGAGAACAGAAGCATATCTTGATAGAGAGCTCAGAACTGCACTTGCATCGTGGTCTGCTTTGAGACACAACACAATTCTCTATGCAAAACAGAGTTATACCCCTGAATTCAGAACTACAAGTGTGGAAAAACCTTTTTATCTTCCTACACCAAAAGGGATTGTTGAACCTATACCTTCTTTTTATGCAAAGATACTTAATACTGCTAAAATGGCATATGAAGGCTTAAATGAACTTGGTGTTTTAGATGAAAAAGCTAAAAATAGATTATCTTCTCTTGTCTCAACACTCGAAAGATTATACGATATATGTAAGAAACAGGTTGAAAATAAAACTTTAACAGAAGATGATAATGAATTTCTTGCTAATTTTCCTAATGCATTAAAAAACGCAATAGGTGATGTGGATGAAATGGGTTTAAAAACAACAATAATTGCGGATGTCCATACTGATTTGAATACAAGAGAATGTCTTGAAGAAGCATCAGGATATCTGGATTATGTAATAGTTGCATATAAGATGCCTGATGGTAATATAATTCTTGCAGTAGGACCTGTTCTTTCATATTATGAATTCAGACATCCTATGTCTGACAGGTTAACAGATGAAAGATGGCAGGAAATGCTAAAAGAAGGCAATAACCCACCCAAATTCTCATTTTAAAATAGAGGTTAGGGTCAGTCTTCTCATTTCTCAAATTTATTTTAACTTTACCACCATGTGCATGAACTTTTCAAAGTTTTTTTTTAATACTATATTGACAATTTTTATTTTTCTATTAAATTATTCAAAAAGGGCGATTAGCTCAGCTTTGGTTAGAGCGCTTGCTTGACATGCAAGAGGTCAGAGGTTCAAATCCTCTATCGCCCATTCTTAACAAAGGAAATAAAGTGCTTTTGATATATAAAGAAAAATCTTTTAAGATAGAAAACATAAAGGATTTAAAAAACATTATAAAAGATAAATCCTTTTATAATGAATTTGTTGGATTTAAAAAAGATATTAAATATGATTTTCATACGCAACCAGAAGAAGATGGTGAGTTTGAACTTATTCCATTTGATTCAGAAGAAGGAAATGAATTCAGATGGCATACATCTTCACATATACTTGCACAGGCAGTATTAAGGCTTTTCCCGGATGCTAAACCAACAATTGGACCAGCAATTAGAAATGGATTTTATTATGATTTCTTTGTTAAAGAACCATTTTCACCTGAAGACCTTCAAAAGATTGAAGAAGAGATGAAAAAGATAGTGAAGGAAGATTATCAGATAGTAAGAGAAGAGATAAGCAAAGAAGAGGCAAGAAAGATTTTTAAAGATAATAAGTTCAAATTAGAACTAATAGATGAGATAGAAGGTGATAATGTAACTATTTATAAGCAGGGTGAATTTATCGACCTTTGCAGGGGTCCACATCTTTTATCTACCGGAATTGCTGGTGAGATAAAAATTCTTTCAGTTTCTTCTGCATACTGGAGGGGTGATGAGAGAAGGGAGAGCCTGCAGAGGATATATGGAATATCTTTTGAAGATAGAAAAAAACTTGATGAATTCGTAAAATCATTTGAAGAGGCTAAGAAAAATGACCACAGGATATTAGGAAAAGAGCTCGGTCTTTTTAATATCTTTGAAGAGACAGGACCAGGACTTATTTTCTGGGAACCTAACGGTGCAATAATCAAAATGGAGATAGAGAAATTCCTTATTGAAGAACATCTAAAAAGAGGTTATCAACTTGTTTATACACCACATATATCAAGGGATGAACTTTTCAGGATTTCAGGACACCTTGATTTTTATAGAGAGAATATGTATCTTTTTAAGATAGATGAGGAAGGTTATGCAGTGAAACCTATGAATTGTCCCGGACATATCTTGATCTATAAATCTAAATTACATAGTTATAGGGAACTTCCTATAAAATATTTTGAACTTGGGACTGTTTATAGATACGAAAGGTCTGGTGCATTGCATGGTCTATTGAGGGTAAGGGGTTTCACTATAGATGATGCACATATCTTCTGTACACCTGAACAATTAAAGAATGAGATTAATGATACATTTGATTTTTCAATGTATATGCTTAAATCATTCGGTTATGAAAATATAAGTGTTTATGTTGCAACAAGGGATATAACAAAGAAAGAGAGCTTCGCAGGAACAGATGAGGAATGGGAAATGGCGGAAAAGACCTTGAAGGATATACTTGCAGAAAGGAAGATACCATTTAAAGAAGAGGTTGGTGGTGCAGTTTTTTATGGCCCAAAGATTTCACTATTCCTTGTTGATTCTATTGGTAGGGAGTGGCAGGGACCTACAATCCAGTTTGATTTCAATGTTCCGAAAAGATTTAATGTCCAGTATGTTGGAGAGGATGGTAAGATGTATCATCCGTTTATGATACACAGGGCAATTCTTGGTTCTATGGAAAGATTTATCGGAGGACTCATAGAATTTTATAAAGGGAATTTCCCTTTATGGCTTTCACCTATCCAGGTAGCAATACTTTCAGTGACAGATGATGGAATAAAATGGGCTAAAGAGGTTGAGAAAATTCTAAAGGATGAAAATATAAGGGTAAAAGTTGATTTAAGGAATGAAAAGATCGGTAAAAAAATTAGGGAAGCTGAGATAATGAAGATTCCATATATGTTTATAATTGGGAAGAAAGAGAGCGAACTAAAAAACATTTCTTTGAGGAAACACAAAGAAGGTGATTTGGGTTCATTTTCAATTAATGATGTGATAAATAAATTAAAAGAGGAAATCTTAAAAAGGAGGTAAAAATAAAGGAATACAGAACCAACAGAAGAATTATTGCAAGTAAAGTTCTTGTTATTGATAGTGATGGTAAAAAATTAGGTGTAATGAGTGTGGATGAGGCAATCAATATTGCAAAGGATAGGGGACTTGACCTTGTTGAAGTTGCCCCTAATGTTGATCCACCGGTTTGCAAGATAATAGATTATCACAGATTTATTTTCGAAGAAAAGAAGAAAGAGAAGGAATCTAAGAAAAAACAGGCACAGGGAATTAAAGAGATGCAGTTTTATCCAAGGATTGAGACGAATGATTATAACACAAAGATGAAGAAAATAAAGGAATTTTTCAAGGATAAGCAAGGAGTTAAAATAGTCATCGCAATGAGGGGAAGAGAGAGATTACATCCTGAACTAGCAGAGAATCTTTTGAACAGAATAATAGAAGATACAAAGGAAGATGCTGATATTTCTGGTGAGATAAAGAAGACCGATAAATCTTTCTTTTTCACTTTGATACCAAAAAAGAAGAAAGGAGAATAATATGCCAAAGATGCGTTCAAAAGGTAGTGTGAAAAAAAGATTCAAGGTTACAGGTGGTGGGAAAATAAAGAGGGCTACAGCGTTTCACAGACATAAACTTTCAAATAAATCTTCTAAGAGAAAAAGAAGATTATGTAAGACAAGATTAGTAAGTAAAAATGACGAAAAGAAGATAAAAAAACTTATCTTAAATTAGGAGGAAAGTATGAGAGCAACACCAGGAGCTTACACAAGAAGAAGAAGAAAAAAATGGTTGAAACTTGCAAAAGGTTATTTTGGGAAGAGAAAAAATTGTTACAGAATTGCAAGGGAAGCAGTTATGAAATCCCTTGTCTATGCATACAGGGATAGAAGACAGAGGAAAAGGGATTTCAGAAGACTTTGGATAACAAGGATTGGTATAGCCTGCAAAGAAAATGGAATATCCTATAGCAAGTTTATAAATGGACTTACCAAGGCAAACATAAAGCTTGACAGAAAAATACTTGCTGATATTGCCGTTAGAGAACCTGAGGTTTTTAAAAAGATAACAGAGATTGTGAAGGCTGGATAAATGAAACCTGAGGAAGTTCTAAAGAATTTCCTTGAAGATATAAAAACAGTAAAAGATTTTGATTCCCTTGAGGCTATAAGAATAAAATACCTTGGTAAAAAAGGTATTATTCAATCTTTTTTCTCGAAACTTAAGGAAATCCCTGAAGATGAAAGAAAATCATTCGGGAAACAGATTAATGACCTGAAAAATCAGATTGAGAACAGAATAGAAGAATTAAAAAGCCAGGTATGTAGAAGAAAGATACAAGCAGTTGATAAGAGTATAGGCGGAATAAAGAAGAAAAAGGGTTCATTACATCCATTATCCATAATCGAAAACAGAATAGTTGATATCTTTGTGGGTATGGGATTTTCACCTGTGTATGGTTTCGAGATAGAGACCGATTATTACAATTTTACAGCATTAAATACACCTGAAAACCATCCTGCAAGGGATTTACAGGATACTTTCTATCTTGAAGATGGTAGATTGTTAAGAACACATACATCACCTGTCCAGATAAGAACTATGGAAAAGAAAAAACCACCTATCCGGATTATTTCACCTGGTAGGGCTTACAGGGTTGATGCATTTGATGCATCGCATTCTCCTGTTTTCCATCAGGTTGAAGGACTCTACATTGATAAAGATGTGTGTATGGCAGACCTATTTGGAACACTTGAAAAGTTTATGCAGGAATTCTTTGGTCCTGAGACAGAAGCAAGATTCTCACCTTCCTACTTCCCATTTACTGAACCTTCTTCTGAGATGAGTGCAACCTGTCCATTTTGCAAGGGCAAAGGGTGTAATGTGTGTAAATACACAGGATGGGTTGAACTCGGTGGTTGTGGAATGGTTCATAGAAAGATACTTAACAATATGGGGCTTGAAGAATATAGTGGTTTTGCGTTCGGACTCGGTGTGGACAGACTTACAATGCTTTATTTTGGAATTGATGATATAAGATTATTTTTTGAGAACGATATTGAATTTCTGGAGCAATTCTGATGAAGGTATCATACGAGTGGATTTCTGAAATACTGAAGAAAAGAATAGAACCAGAAGAATTGCTCAAAGTATTTCCTTCCATAGGGCTTGGTGTGGAGGCTTTTGAGAAATCAGATGATGATTATATATTTGACCTTGAGATCACACCAAATAGACCTGACCTTTTAGGAATGATTGGTGTTGCAAGGCAGGTTTCTGCTTACTATGGTGAGAAACTGGATTTTAAATTTGAAGATTTAAGGACTGAAAACAGGAATAGGATTGAGATAGAGATTGAAGATAAAAAGGATTGTGAGAGGTATGGAGCATTGATAGTTGAAGATGTTCGGATAAAAGACTCACCTGAATGGCTAAAAAAGAGGATTGAAAAATCAGGGATAAGGTCCCTAAACAATGTAATAGATATTTCAAATTATGTGATGCTTCTTACAGGACACCCTGTTCATATTTTTGATGCAGAAAAGGTTGACAAGATAATAGTGAGAAGGGGTAAAAAAGGCGAAAAGATAGTAACACTTGATGGTGTTGAAAGGAATGTAGAAGATGTTCTTCTAATCTGTAATTCAAAAGAACCTATTGCTATTGCAGGTATTATGGGCGGTGAATATTCAGGTGTTCATATTAAGACAAACAGAGTTATTGTAGAGTCTGCATACTTTGAACCCGGATTGATAAGGAAAGGTTCTAAAAAATTGAACTTAAAGACCGAGGCATCTTATAGATTTGAAAGAAAGGCTGATCCAGGTATAATAATAGATGTCCTTAAGATTACAGGAAAACTTTTAAAGGATATAGCAAATGGAAGGATTTCATCTGAGATATTGGATGTTGATTATACAGAGAAATTGAAAAAATACGTGATATTTGATAGTGATAGGATAAACAAGATACTTGGGACTGATTATAAAGATGAAGATATAAAAAAAATATTGGATTTACTTGGATTTGAAATTGACGGTGAAAAGATTATAGTTCCTTCTTTCAGAAGAGATATAGAGATAATAGAAGATATCGCTGAAGAGATTGGTATATTAAAAGGGTATGATAGTATTAAAAGAAGGTTCTGTTTTAAATTCTCAGAAATATCCAAAGACGAACTTAAGAATATTAGATATTTTAAATATATGCTTAAAGGGCTTGGACTCAATGAGGCAATAACATTGAGTTTTATGGAAAAAGAATTCGAAAAAAGGAATATTGATTTTCATTACATAAAAAACCCAATGTGGCCTGAGAAGAATGTTATGAGGACAAACCTTTTCTACGGTCTTTTAAACTGTGCAAAAACAAATTTTAACAGAGGACAGGAGACAATAACATTATTTGAGATAGGGAATGTTTTTTTACCTGAGCAGAAATTGCATCTTGGGATAGTTATTTCCGGAAAACTGAAAAGGAGGTGGTTTGAACAGGAAAGAAAATTTGATTTTTACGATATTAAAGGTATATTTGAAAGCATTATGGAAAATCTGAATATTGATTACGAACTGAAAGAGACAAATAATCCGTTGTTTTATACTGAGCAGGCGCTTGATATTTGCATCAGTAACGAGATTGCTGGAACACTTGGCCTTTTAAACCAGAATATTTGTGAAGAAGATGCATACGGTTTGGAGATAGACCTGTTTAAGATGCTTTCAAAGACTTTTGGTAAAAAGTATAATGCATTGAATAGATTTCCTTTCCTTAAAAGGGATATATCTTTGCTTGTTCCTGAGGGACTTGAAAATAAAAAAATAATTGATATAATTATAAAGGAAGGAGAATTTATTGAAGACCTTGAATTAATAGATATATATACAGGGAAAGGCTTACCGGAAGGATTTAAAAGCTTTACTTACAGGATTATTTTCAGGAAGAAGGAAGGAACTATGAATTCAAAAGAAGCAGACGGGATAGTTGAAAGAATTATAAAAGGACTAAACAAGGTGAATGTCAGGTTGAGGTTGGTATGATGAAAGAAGGACCCGTTGATATAATCGAGAGACTCAAGAGGAAGATAAGGGAGATTAAAGAAGAGAATAATAATTTAAAGAAAGAACTTAATAAGGAAAGGGAATTAAAAGCAGAAGCTTTAAGAAAGATTGATGAATTAATAAACAAATTAAAAATGAAGGAGTAGAATGGGAGAGATTATAAATGTAGAAATTTTAGGAAATAAAATGAACATAGAGACAACTATGAACAGAGAAGAAGCAGAAAAGGTTGTCTCTTATGTTGAGAATTTAATGAGGGAGATAAAAAATAAAAATCCATATATTCCATATACTTCTATTGCTACAATCGCTGCTTTGAATCTTGCAGAAGAAATTTTTGTTATTATGAAGAAGCTCAAGGAACTGGAAAGTATGGTTTAATTATCTCTCCCTTTCTACTCATTGAAAGCGAGGTGATTTTATGATGATTATATTGTTGATTTTAACAGGTATCGTTATGTTTGTCTCTGGCTTTTTTGTTTCAAATTATTTTATACAGAAAAAACTTAAAGAAGCAAAATTATCAGCATCTGAAATTTTAAATAATGCAAAGATGGAAAGGGAAGAACTCTTAAGGAATACAAAGGAGGAAATAAATAATTTAAAAATGAAGGCGCTTACTGACATAGATAATGAGAGAAGAAACAGGATGAGAAATATTGAATATCAGGAGAAAAGATTCCAGGAGAAAGAACAAGCACTTGATAAGAAACAGGAGTTGATATCTCGAAAAGAACAGGAATTGATGAGAAGGGAGAAGATTATTGAAAGTAGAGAATTAGCAATAAAAGCAAAGGAAGAAAGGTATACAAAATTACTTGAGGAGGAAAATCAGAAACTTGAAAAGATTGCAGGTTTAACAAGGGAACAGGCAAGAAATATAATGCTTTCAAATATTGAAATACAGGCAAAACTTGAAGCACAACAGATAGCAAAAAGTATAAAACAGAGGGCAAGGGAAGAGGCAGAGAAAGAGGCAAAAGAGATAATAACATCTGCTATTCAGAGATGTTCTACTGATGCTGTTTACGAAACAACCGTGAGTGTTGTCCCCTTACCAAATGAGGATATGAAAGGAAGAATTATAGGAAGGGAAGGAAGGAACATAAGGACTTTTGAAAATCTCACAGGCGTAGAAGTCGTAATAGATGATACACCTGAGGCAGTTATTCTCTCATCTTTTGATCCTATGAAAAGAGAACTTGCAAGAATGGCACTTGAACAGCTTATACAGGACGGAAGGATCCATCCAGCAAGGATTGAAGAGGTTATTGCAAAAGCAGAAAAAGAACTTGAGCAAAATATTAAAAAGATGGGTGAGGAAACACTTGTAGAACTTGGAATACCTGAACTTAATCCAGACCTTGTAAAATATATAGGTAAAATGAAATACAGAACAAGTTACGGACAGAATCTCCTACAACATTCTAAGGAAGTTGCATACCTTGCAGGTATCATGGCGGGTGAACTCGGTTTTGATATATTGACAGCTAAGAAAGCAGGTCTTTTACACGATATTGGTAAAACCTTACCACCTGAATACGAAGGAACACATGCAGTGATTGGTGCCGAGATATGCCAGAAATACGGAGAACCACAGGAAATAGTTAATGCAATAGCATCACATCACGGAGAGGTTGAAGCAAGTTCGCCATACGCGGCTTTGATTCAGGCAGCAGATGCAATATCAGGTTCAAGACCAGGTGCGAGGAGAGAAACACTTGAAGCTTATATTAAAAGGCTTGAGAAACTTGAAGAGATTGCAAAGGCTTATGATGGGGTTGGTAAGGTTTATGCTATGCAGGCAGGTAGAGAAATAAGAGTCATAGTTGAACCTGAAAAAGTAGATGATATACAGACAGAAGAACTCGCAAGTGAGATAGCAAGGAATATCGAGAAAGAAATGAAGTATCCGGGGCAGATAAAGGTTACTGTTATAAGAGAAACAAGGGCTGTGGATTACGCAAAATAATTTTTTAAATATACTTTTTATAGGCGATATCGTTGGTAAACCTGGAAGATTGATATTATCTAAATTTCTTGGTAAAATTAAGGAAAAATATTCAATAGATTTTGTTATCGCTAATGGTGAAAATGCAGCTGGAGGATTTGGTATAACAAAGAATGCTGCTGGTAAAATATATAGATATGGTGTTGATTTGATAACATCTGGTAATCATGTATTTGACAGGAAGACAGAGATTGAAGAGATTTTAAAAGATGAAAAGATAATATTACCGCTGAATTATGTAGACTATTTTAAAAAAGGTATTTACAAATGTGAAAAAAATGGTGTAAAGATTTCTGTTATGAATATTGAAGGTCTAATCTTTATGCCACAGGAACCAAAGAAAATAAATCCATTTTTTGCAATCGAAGAGGCACTAAAATATGTTGAAGATACAAAGATAAGGATTGTGGATTTCCACGCAGAGGCAACGGCTGAAAAAATTGCTATGGCTTATTATCTCGATGGTAAAGTTACAGCAATCTTTGGGACACATACACATGTAATGACAGCTGATGAGAGAATATTACCTAATGGAACTGGATTTATATCTGATGTTGGAATGACAGGTCCATTTGATTCGGTGATTGGAATGGAAGCTAAAAGCGTGATAAGTAAATTTAAAGGTATTGATGAGAGATTGAAGATAGCAAAAAACGATATAAGGATGAATGCTGTTTATCTTAAAGCAGACACCATAACAGGTAAATCTTTAGAGATAAGGAGGATTGAAATTGGAGAAGATTTTAAAGGGTGATGTTGTAAGGGATGAAATATTAAAAAGTATTGGAGGTGGTAAGACACTTGGTGTTATAAAATTCGGTAATGATCCAGGTGCAGAATCATATCTCAAAGGGATTAAAAAGACAGCAGAGAAGATTGGTGATTCTGTTGTTGTTGCTCAGTTATCTACAGAAGAAGATAGCATATCAGTTTCAAGGAAAATTTCAGAATTAAAAACTATGGTTGGAGGAATACTATTACTCAAACCATTCCCAGAGGGGGTCAGCCTTGAGAAAATGATAATGGATATAGGACCTGAGAAGGATGTTGAAGGTTTGCATCCTGAGAATCTTGGTATGTTGTTTACAGAACCAAAAGTTGTTCCTCCTACAGCAGGTAGTGTTATAGAGCTCTTAAAATTTTATAATATAAGAACAAGCGGTAAAAGGGTTGTTGTTCTTGGAAGAAGCGAGGTAGTTGGTAAACCACTTGCAATGCTATTGCTACAAAAAGGTATGTTCGGTGATGCTTCTGTTACCGTATGCCATTCAAAGACGGAAATGCTAAAAGACATAACAAAAGAGGCTGATATATTAATTGTTTCCATTGGAAAACCCAAGTTTGTAAAGAAGGACTTCATTTCCAAAGGTGCAATTGTTATTGATGTTGGAATAAATGAATATGAAGGTAAGATTGTTGGAGATGTTGATTATGACGATGTTTTTGAAGATGTTTCAGGAATAACCCCTGTTCCAAATGGAGTAGGTAAGATAACATCTGCTTTAATTTTTAAGAATCTGCACAATTTATGAATGAAAAAATAATAACAGTTTCCGAACTTGTTTCTATCATAAATAATTATTTTAATGAAATAGGAGATTTCTGGGTGATTGGAGAGGTCTCAAGTCTCAAGGAATCATCAGCAGGACATGTATACTTTACATTGAAAGACGAAACAAGCCAGATTGAATGTGCACTGTTTTATGGAAGGAAAATTAATTTGTATATTAAGCCCGAAAATGCAAAAAAATTTATTATTTATGGCCATCTTGACTACTATGGGAAAGGAGGTAAAACACAAATAATAGTTGAAGATGTTAGACCCGCAGGTTCAGGTGAACTTGCAAAAATATTACAGGAGCGCAAAGAAAAACTTGCTAAGCTCGGTCTTTTTTCACCTGAACATAAAAAAGAATTGCCAAGATTCCCTGAGAAAATAGGTATTGTAACTTCAATCACAGGTGCAGTAATAAAAGATATTGTTAGAACATTAAGAGATAGATTCCCGCCCGTAAAAATAATTGTAAGACCTTCTCTTGTCCAGGGAGATGGTGCAGCTTTAGACATAGCAAATGGTATAAAAGAATTAAATGAATTTGGAGATATAGATGTAATAATTATTGGAAGAGGTGGTGGTTCAGGAACATTACAACTTGAAGATTTATGGGCATTTAACGAGGAGGTTGTTGCCTGGGCTATATATAATTCAAAGATACCAATTATCTCAGCTGTTGGGCATGCCGAGAATGAAACGATTGCTGACCTTGTAGCAGATGTAAGTGCGATAACACCAACAGATGCCGCGAATAAGGCAGTTCCTTCAAGATACGAGATATTAAGACAGTTTTCAAATTATAAAAGAATTATCAGGAATAGTCTTGAAAGAAAAAAGAATAATTTATCTGAAAGAATAAGATTATTATCAGGGTTAAGGGTATTTAAATATCCGTTTTCAATTATAGAGGAGAGATATATAGAACTGGATAGGTTATATGAAAAAATGAATGATTCTATGAATACAAGATTTAAATTAATTTATCAAAAATTAAATGGAATGAAATTGTCTC